>JAQBWE010000125.1 GCA_027625315.1 Planctomycetota bacterium | reverse complement strand
CGCAGACGAGGCGGGCGCAGGACATTCCGCCACCCTACCGGAGCGGTGGGTTGGCGCGAAACGGTACGTGGCCGCGTCTGAACAGAGGCCTACGCCCAGCGGGCGCGGGGCCGCCCGCTCGGGCTGGCTCTAGCCCTCGAGCGCTTCAGACACGGCCAGTTCCACGGGGCCGTACTCGCTGACCACGATGAGGATCACCCGCGTGCCGTCGGAGAGCGTGTGCGCGACCCAACCCTTGCCGCCCTGGGCGGCGGCCGCGTACGCGGACCGCCAGCCCCTCGGGAGCAACGCCTCGCGCAGAGACTCCGGCAGCATGGGCTCATTGCCGCGTGAGGTCACGAGCAGCTTGTGGCCACGGACGGCGGCCACGTTCTGCTCCCACTGACTATCGAACGAAGCCTCGACGGTGAAGCCGAGCGTGCGCGCAGCCTCGCGCGCGTACGTTGCCGCGCCACCTTGGCCGGTCACGTACACGCGCCAAGGTGCCAGCAGATCGAGCGCTTTCTGGAACGGCTGATCGCGCAAGGGATACGACGCGACGAACCGATCGAGTTGGGCCCGAAACATCGCCGGACGATTGTCGAGCACGAGGCTGTAGGGGTCGTGACCCTTGTCGTACGCAAGATAGCCCTCAGGCATCTCCGTCTTCGAACGATCGTAGCTGCCGTACAGCCGGGCCGTGATCGGGTCCAGCAGCTGCCAGCGGTCGTCGAGGAACACCTCGAGGAACGTGCGCGTTTCGGCGTCCGGGTGAGCTCGCCCGCCCTTCGCCGCAATCAGCCACGCTTCGGAAACGGCCTTCACCCACGCCACAGGGATACCCGCGGCGCGCGTCAGGATGCCGAGCGCGTACGCGCGGTCCCCGTCGCTTCCAACGCGTCCCTGGCGGACGATGTCGTCGATGCTGCGCCAGCTCGCCTCGCCACCGCGGTCTATCCGGAGATTGCGCTCGCACCAGTGCAGGATCTTGCCCAACGTGGCCGCCGACGGTGCCGCGCCGCCAACGAGCTGACGCGCGATCCCGTGCGTGCGCTGACCCGCGCCGATCTCCGGCCCGATCGCAATGCACGTACGCGGATTGGCGTAGTCGACGCGGTCCAGCCGCGGCGTCGGCGGCTCGTCGCCGACTGCCGGCGCGGGCGCAGCCCAGACGAGGGCGGTCAAGAGGAGGAGGATAGGAATTCGAACGAGGGCAGGCATGCTGGGCTCCTGGGGCGAACGGCGCGAGTTATCCCACGCCGCTCCTACAATCCCGTCCCCGTGAGCGAACGCCAGCCCCTGCCCGACCGCATCGCGAGCCGCGCCGATTTCGACGCCTTGCTCGCCACCACCACCAACTATGAGGAGCGCCTGCCCCGCGATCCGCTGCGCAAGGCACTCGATCTTGAGCGTGTCCGCGCGCTACTGGCCGCGGTCGGCGATCCACAGCACGGGCCCCGGACGGCGCACATCGCCGGAAGCAAGGGCAAGGGCACCGTCGCGCGCATGATTGCGGCGGGCCTGCGCGCGGCCGGCCGCCAGCCTGTGGGGCTCTACACCTCGCCCCACCTTGAGGATCTGGCCGAACGCGTGGAGATCGACGGGGTCCCCGCCCCGGACGACGCGCTCGCGCGAGCTGCGACGCGCTGCCTCCCCCACCTGCGGGCCACGCGCGGCACCCCCGACGCCCCGACCTTCTTCGAGCTGTTTACCGCGATCGCGTGGCTGGTGTTTCGCGAGGCCGGCTGCAGCGACGTCGTGCTCGAAACGGGCCTCGGCGGGCGCCTGGACGCGACCAACGTGTGCGCACCGGCCGTCACCGTACTCACGCTGATCGAGCTGGAGCACACACGGCTGCTCGGCTCCGACCTACCGACGATCGCGGCGGAGAAGGCGGGCATCATCAAGGCTGGCGTGCCCGCCATCATGCTTGAGGCCTTGCCCGAGGTCGCGGCGGTGTTCGAGGCCCGGGCGCTTGCGCTGGGCGCCCCGCTACAAGTCGCGCGGGCGGACGACGCGCCCCAGGACCTGCGCCTCGTTGCGCCGCACCTGCGTGCGAACGCCGCGGCGGCGCACATGGCCCTGCGGCTGCTCGACGTGGAGGCCGCAACAGCGTGGCGCGCCATGGAGAGTGCGCGCCTGCCCGGCATTCTCGAGCAGGTCAGTAGCCATCCGCGCGTCGTCATCGACGGTGCCCACACCGCTCGCTCCGCCGCGGCCACGCGCGCTGCCGTCGCGGGGCGTTGGCCAGGTGAGGACGTCGTGCTCCTGACCGCCGTGCTTGACGAGAAGGACGTCGTCGCCGTGGTCGGCGGTCTCGCGCGCGACGTGAAGCACATCGTGATTACGCGCGTGCACTCGCCGCGTTGTCTGGACCCGGCGGAGGTGGCCACCCGCATCAGGGCGCACGTCGAGGCGCCGATCAGCGTTCAGCCCGACCTCGCGCTAGCGCTCGGTCGCGCCCGCGCTCTCGCGGGCAGCGAGGGCACCGTGCTCGCGAGCGGCAGCCTCTATCTGGCGGGCGCCGTTCGCACGCTCACCCGACCTGCTCGTCCAGCGACTCCAGCATCTTGAGATAGCTCTCGAAGCGGAACGCGGCGATCCGCCCGTCCAGCAGTGCCTCCTGGACACCACAGGACGGCTCGTGCGTGTGGCTGCAATCGGGGTATCGACAGCTCGGAGCCAGCGCCGCAACATCCCGAAAGAGCCACGGCAGTTCCCGCTTGCTGATCCCGAAGAGTCCGAACTCCCGCACGCCGGCCGTGTCGATCACCGCCCCACCGCCCTCGAGGCCCAGCCACACAGCCGCAGTGGTCGTGTGGGTGCCGCGGCCCGTGACCGCGTTCACGCCACCCACCGCAAGACCGAGCTCAGCCTGCACAGCGTTCAGCAGCGACGACTTACCCACGCCACTGTGGCCCGCGACGACACTGGTACGTCCACCGAGCTGCGCGCGCAGCTCGGCGATCCCCGCGCCCGTGAGCGCGGAGGCGAGTAGCGTCGGATAGCCCAGCGCCTCGTAGGCGGCCAACTCCGGCGGCGGCTCGGTGCCAAGATCGGCCTTGTTCACGACGATCAGGGCCTCGAGGTGGCTGAACTCGACGACCGCCAAGATGCGATCCACGAGGGCGGGATTGAAGGGCGGCTCGTCAAGCGCTGAGACGATGACGACGCGATCCACGTTGGCGGCCATGACGTGCTCGACGCGGCCACCGCGCACGGCCGGCCGCGAGAGTGTGCTGCGCCGCGCCTCGATGGCGACCACGGCCCCGCGGTCCTCCTGGGAGTGCACGACCTGCACGCGATCACCGACCGCGACCGGCGTCTTCTGGTGCCTGCGGTCGCGCAGGTGGATGCGGCCACGCACGCCACACCACAGCTCGAGCCCATCGCCGGCGAGACCCGGGATCGGCTCGTCGAGGCGCACGAGGCAGCCCCGAGCGTCCAGCCGTACAACGGTCGCTGCGCGTTCGGGTGCGCTCATCGAGTGCGCCGCAAGACGGCCATCACGATGCCCGCGGCCACTGCGGCGTTCAGCGAGTCGACCCCCGGCTCAATCGGAATGCCCAGCGCCCGGTTGGCGGCGGCCCGCGCGGCCGCACCCGGGCCCGGGCCCTCCGCCCCCACGACCAACGCGAGGTCGGACGGAACGTCCCCGAGCGCAAAGACGTCCTCGCCGTCGCGCTCGAGCATCCAGACGTCACGCGTGCCGAGCGCGGCCGCGATGGCGTCGCCATCCCCGCGCGCATAGGGCACGCGCAGCGCGAGTCCGGTGGATGCGCGGAGCGCCTTGAGCCCGAGGGGATGCGCGGTGCCCTCCCCCACAAGCAAGCCCGCCGCCCCGAAGGCCACCGCAACGCGCACGATGGCGCCGACGTTGCCCGGATCCTGCACGCCGTCGAGCCACAAGAGCAGCCCGGGAAGCGCGGCGACCGCGGCGAGCGGCCGCTCCGCGCCGTGAACAAGCGCGAGCACGCCCTGCGGGCTCACGGTCTTGCCGAGCCGCTCGAAATCCTTCGCGCCGCCATGGCCGACAGGCACGCCGCGTTCGGACGCGAGCGCGCGCAGATCCGCGTGGGGGTCCTCGTATTCGGTACTGTGCACCCACAGCTCGGCCACGACGTTGTTCTCAAGCGCGTCGCGTACGGCGCGACGCCCCTCGAGCACGAACAGGGGCTCGGCACTACGCCCTCGGGCGATGTCGTCGATGCGACGGCGCTCAGCAGTCGTCAGAATCACGCGAGCGCCTCCAGCGCCAATTCGAGATCGGTCGGGATGGGACTCGTGATCGCCAGCGGCTCGCCCGTGGTCGGGTGCTCGAGGCGCAGGTGATGCGCATGCAGGCCCAATCGCGTGAGAACGGCTTCGTCGAGCGCCGGCTCGATGCCCACGCGCCCGGCGCTGCGCAGCACAGGCCGCACGTCGCCGTAGAGGTGGTCGCACACGATCGGATGGCCGATGTGTGCGAGATGCACGCGCAGTTGGTGCGTGCGCCCCGTGAGCAGATCGAGCTCGAGCCAAGCGTGGCGCGCGAACCGCCGTCGAACGAACCAGCGCGTTCGAGCCGGCAGGCCGTCCGCGCGTACGGCCTGGTGCATGCCAGTATCCCCGTCGGGATCCGGACCCAGCGGCGCGTCGATGTAGCCCTCGTCTGCGCCGGGCAAGCCCGTCACGAGCGCGAAGTACGTCTTAGCGACGCGCCGCTCCATGAACATGTCCATCACGGCCGCGTCCGTCTCGCGGTCCTTGACGGCGAGGACGATCCCGCTCGTGTCCCGATCAAGTCGATGGGCCAAGCGCGGGACGACATCGCGCTCGGGATCGTCGCGGCGATAGCGCGCGTGCAACTTGTTGATGAGCGTGCCGTGGCGCGTTCGGCCCACCGGATGGACCGCCATCCCGCTCGGCTTGTCGATCGCGACGAGCTGCTCGTCCTCGTACAGCACGACCAAGTCGCCGCCGTCCTCCCGGTCGGGCACGGCCGGATCACGCGGCAGCTCGATCTCGACGACGTCGCCCTCGCGGACCTTGGCCGACGGCTTGGCGGTGCGTCCGTTGACGCGCACCTCGCCCCGCTCGACTTTGGCCCGGTAGAACGTGCGACTGTGCCACGGATAGTGCCCGCGCAGCAGAAGGTCCAATCGCGCGCCTGCCTCCTTGATGTCCACGGTGAAGGTGAACGCCGGCAAGGGCTTCGAGAGATCCAGATACTGGCGCGTAAGTCGCGGCATCGCCCCACATTGTGATCCCGCCAACCTTCCCAACCAAGCAGGACACGGCCCGGACGACTTCTGAAGCGCGCAGCGCGCTCTCAATCGTCCATGGTGAGGAACAGACTGAGCCCGACGCTACCGAACAAGACCGTAGGCATCCAGGTCATGGCGATCGGGTTCCAGTCGCCCGCACGCGCCATGCTGGCGGCCAGGAACTGTGCGCCCACGAAGAGTCCTCCCAGGAGGCCGGACGCCAACATGCCGGGAATCGCACTCTTGGAGCGTTGAGCCACGCGGAAGCTGAACGGCAGCGAGAGCAGCAGCAGCACAAGCACGCCGAGAGGCAGCGTGTACATTTCGTGCTTAAGCACGGTGAAGCCTGGATTCTGTGGATTGGCGCGCTCGAGGGTCTCGATCTGCTCCAGCGAGAGCCCGGGACTCATGCGCGCGGTGAGTGCGATTTCCAGCAGCGCCGCAGAGCCATCCAGCGGTGCGGCCGAGCCGGCATCAATCGGCTCCCGGTCGCGGCCTGGCGCCCGGCGATCAGCAGGGATGCGACGCCCCCCGTGCGTGGCGATCCACTGCTGGCCCTCGCCTTGCCACTGCAACTCGGGGTACCAGTACTGCTCTACGAGGTCGCCGCTCGCAGGCTCGTAGAACGTGACCATCGCGGCGTGCATCGTCTGGTCGAACGGATCGTACGACTCCATCGACAGCCGACCGCCCCGGCGATCGTGGAAGTGCGGCACGTCCGTGATCCGCTCCGGCGTGCTGCGGCTGATCATCCGCCAGAGATGAAGGTGTCGGCGGCTGAGTTCCGGAACGACCGACTCCTGCAGCACGAACACACCGCTCACCGCGAGGCAGGCGATGCCGAGAATCGGCCAAGTCGTGCGGCGCATCGAGACGCCACAGGTCAACAGACTCGTCAGTTCGTTGTGCCGGTGCAGGCGCGCCAGACAAAAGGCCGCAGCCACTGCGACACAGAACGGCATGAGCCGGATCCACACGAAGGGCAGCAACGTGGCGTAGTACTCCGCGAGCACGGCCAACGGGTGGTGGCCACTGTCCACAATGCGATCCCAGTAGCGCGTCAGGCGTCGGACACGCTCGGCGGAGTCGAGGACGACGATAATCACCGAGAAGAACGTGATCACCGCAAAGAGCGTGCTCGCGAACGCGCGCAGCACATAGCGGTCATGCCGGCGGAAGATCATCGCCGGAACGCTTTCGTCAACAGCACGCAGGCCGCAGCTAGCAGCAGCATATTGGGTGCCCACATGGAGACCCACACGGGTGCGGAGGAGCTGCGGGCAATGGCCGGCCCGGCGATCTGCAGCGGGAAGAAGCACAAGACGGCGGGCGCGAAGCAGAGCATGAAGTCACGGATGCGTCGTCCCGTCGGTGGGACGCTGAACATCACCGCCAGCGCGAACAGCCCGAGGAAGAACGAGGCCGCTCCCAGGGCCAGCCGCCCGTGCAGGGCGATCTCGACCTCCGGGACGCTGCCGCGCGCAATGCCTCCGCGCTCGACTGCGTACGCCAGCTCCGGAACGGTCAGGTTGTTCGGGCGGTACAAGAACCGAGCGGCGCCGAAGAACTGGCTGAACAACGTGCTGGCGCCGATGTCCTGCACGTGCCCCATCACGAACGGCGCCTGGTCCGAGTGCTCGACGGCGGGATCGCCCTCGACCACCCGCAGGAGATAGGCGTCTCGCGTCTCCAGTACGAGCCCCTCTTCCCCGCCGCTCTCGGCAACGCGGGCGAGGTGCAGGCCCTGCATGGTGACCTTCTGGGCGAGGCGGCCTTCGTGATCACGCTTGTCGATCTCGACAGAGACAAACTCCTGGGTCTCCTCGTCGAACCGCTCCCACGAGAACCGTCCACCGCTGAACGAGATCGATCGATCGGCACCCTTGAGCGAGGAGAGGAACTGCGGCAGGAACTCCCGCAGGCTGGCCGAGAGGTCGCGGTCCGAGCGGGGCACGTGGAATCCGTTCCACCACATGCCGCCCACCGAGAGCAGGACACCGAGCGCCAGCACGGGGGCGGCGATCGTGCGCAGGTGCACGCCGGCCGCCTGGATGGCCAGGCATTCGTGGTCCGCGACCCAGCGTCCCAGGACGAGGGCCGTGGCCGCGAGCCATGAGAACGGAATCGCGTAGGCCAACGAGAGCGGCAACAGCTTGGGCAACAGGGTCGTGAGTAGGGCCTCCCCGAGGATGCCGCCGCCGTCCTGCAGCAACTGCAGGCTCACCCCGATAAACACGGCCCCGGTCACCACGCAGGTGATCAGGACGAAAGCGAACCAGAGTTCGATCAGTAGTGCTCGTTGGATGCGGAGCATCCGGGCCCTCCAGGCAGGCACACGGTACCGTAGGTCCATGCGATGGACCGCCACGGGGTTTGAGTCTTCCCTTGCCGCGTTCATCGCGCGGCTCGCGGAGACCCCTTGGCCCGGGCCGCCCGAGGGGTTCCGGCACCTCGACGAGCCGCGCCCGATGCGGGCGGTGCTCGCAGGCCGCCTCCCGGGTGCGCCACTACGCGCTGAGGTTGTCGTGAAGTGGAGCCGGCCCGACTCGCTGGCCGACCGGATCTCCCGCGGCGTGCGCGGCGGCAAGGGCGTGCGCGAGGGGCGCGTCCTGCGCGCCCTGCGCAAGGCCGGCATTCGCGTACCTGACGTCCTGGCCTACGCAGACGACGAAGTCGACCTGGTGGTGACGGGGTTCATCGACGGGCTGCAGTCGCTCCCGCGAGCTGACAACGCGTCGCCAGCCCTACTCGAAGACGTGGCGACACTGCTCGCGCTCGCGCACGCGGCTGGCCTGCGACACCGTGATCTGCACGCGGACAACCTCGCCCTCACCGGTCGCGCACCGATCCTGGTCGATCTCGGCAGCGCGCGCATGGGTCGGCCTTTGGGCGCGGGCGAGCGCACGCGCGCTCTCGCGGGCCTGGAGCTCGGCCTCATGGCGGGTGCGCGTCGGAGCCAGCGTCTGCGCGCTTTGATCCACTACACCCGTCAAATCGAGGGTGGTGATGGACGGGCGGCCGCGCGCGCGCTCCTGCGACCCATCGAGGCCGAGACGCGCCGACTGCGCCGCAGTTTCTGGCGTGGCCGAGATCGGCGCGCCACACGCGGCGGGACGCACTTCGAGGTGTTCGCGACGGAACGGGGCGTTCAGGGCGTTCGCAACCGCGACGCGACGGACTCCAGCTGGATCACGCATGCAGACGCGTGGCTGCAGGCTCCGCCCGACGGCGCGACCCCGTTGAAGACGGACGGGAGCGTGCTGCGGGCGGGAGAGTTCGTGTTCAAGCGCTACGAGGGGGTCGCCACCGGTCGGCTCCCGCGGCCGATTCGCGCCTTCCGTCTGGCGTACGCGCTTCGCAACCGCGGGCTGCCTGCGCCGCAGCCCCTGCTCGCTGTCGCTGAGACCGGCGGCGCCGGGCTGTACGTGGCGGAGTGGATCGACGCGCCCAACCTGCACGATTTCGCGGCCACGGGCCGCCTGGCGGCACTCACAGCGGCCGAGCGGCGTCGGCTGCTCGAGGAGTTGGGCCGCACGTTGCGGCGCATGCACGCAGCGGAGGTAACGCACCGCGACCTCAAGGCTCCAAACCTCCTCGTGCGCGCCGACCTCAGCATCGTCATCGCGGATCTGGACGGCGCACGGGTGCGCCGCGGCCCTGTGACGTGGTCGAGGCGCGCGCGCGACCTCATGCGACTCGATGCGAGTCTCGACCTGGCGGAGCGCGATCGCCTGCATCTGCTCGCGGCGTACCACGGCATGTTGCCCACACCACCCGTCCCCCTCGACGCCTGGGGCGCCGAGATCGCCACGCTCACGCGGCGCAAGCGGGGCCCGTCCGGTCGCCCCCGCTAAGGGCGGCGGTATGCGCTCACCTCATTCCGAAGTGGCGAAGCCCACTCGTCTGGCTCAACCCCGTCCGGAAGCAGGATGAGGGCTCGTACTAAGGCGATCGGGTTCGTGGGGCGAGGGTGT
>JAQBWE010000124.1 GCA_027625315.1 Planctomycetota bacterium | reverse complement strand
CGCCACGCGCGGGGCGCGAGCGCCGACGGATCACCACGCTGGCGGTGGCGCTCGTGCTCGTCGTGGGCGTGGCCTGGGGCTGGTGGGCCGCCCATGGCGAGGCCCCGTCGGATCCTGTGGCCTCCGTCGCTCTGCTTGCCCTGAACGATCATCTCGACACGCACGACCAGAAGGTGTACGCGTCGGATCCGGAGGCGCTACGCGCCGCCCTGCAGCCGCACATCGGCTTCCCCGTGCGCGTGCCCGAGTTGGGCGCCGCACTCCGTCCCGTGGGCGGGCGACCCTGCACGCTGGGCAGCCACCCGGTCGCGTTCAGCGCGTGGCGCGCTCCGGCGGGTCGCGTGACGCTCATCCAGATGCGACGGGCGGACTTCGGCTTGCCGGCGGACATGGCGCCGCAGGTCGTCACACCATCGGGCGCCGCGGCCAGGGGCCGCCCGCTCGATGTCCTGTTCTTCGGTCAAGGCGACACCGTCTGGGTCGTCGTCGCGGACGACGCGGACGACTTGCGTCGCATACGCCAGGCCGTCAGCAACTCCTGAGGATCGCTCATGGTCAAGCTCGCAGTTCGGTATCCCCACGGCGTACTCGTGTTCGTGCTCGCGGTCCTCGTGCTCGGTGTCGCGGTCATCCGCGAAATGCCGACGGATGTGCTGCCCACGTACAAGAAGCCCGCCGTCCAGATTCTCACGATGTACCCGGGCATGCCGGCAGTGAACGTCGAGAAGGACATCACCAGCCGCATCCAGCGCTGGACCGGGCAGAGCGTCGGCATCGAGCATCAGGAAGCCAAGTCGATGCTGGGCATCAGCATCGTGAAGAACTTCTTCCACGAGCACATCGATCCCGACGCCGCCATGGCGCAGGTCTCGGCGTACGCCATCTCGGATCTCTACTACCTGCCGCCCGGCACGTGGTCGCCGATGATGATGCCGTTCGACCCCACGGCGACCTTCCCGCTGTGCCTTCTCGCCGTGAGCAGCGAGCGCGACGACAAGGGCAAGGTCCGGTACGACGAGACCGCCCTCTACGACATCGCGTACTACGAGCTGCGCAACCGCATGCAGAGCATCCAGGGCGTCGTGGCGCCGGCCGTGTATGGCGGCAAGCTGCGCCGCATTCTGGCCTACACCGACCCGGCGCGCATGGAGTCGATGGGGCGTTCCTCGATGGACGTCGTGGAGAGTATTGACCGCAACAACGTGTTCATCCCGGTGGGCGCGGCGCGGATCGGCGGCACCGACTACTTGCTCGACTCCAACGCCCTGCCGCCCGACGTCGAGGAGTTCAACGACTTCCCGCTGTTTGAGTCCGAAGGGCGCATGGTCCGCATCCGTGACGTGGCCGACGTGCAGGACTCCTCTGAGATCCAGTCCAACATCGTGCGCATCGACGGCGCCCGGCAGGCCTACATCCCCATCTACCGCCAGCCCGGTTCGAACACGATTGCCATCGTCGAAGGCGTCAAAGCCAAGCTGGAGCCGATCAAGGCGCGCCTGCCCGGCGGCGTCAATCTCGACGTGATCTTCGATCAGTCGGTGTTCGTGCGCAAGGCGATCGACAACCTGCTCCTGGAGATGGCCATCGGCGGGCTGCTCGCCGCGCTCATGATCCTCGTGTTCCTGCGCAGCTTGCGCACGATGCTCTTCATTCTCATTCAGCTGCCGCTGACGGTCGTGGCCTCGTTTATCGGCCTCAGCGTGCTGGGCCAGACCATCAACATGATGACCCTGGGCGGCTTGGCGCTCGTGACGGGCATGATCCTCGATGAAGGCATCGTGGCCATTGAAAACATCGCGCGGCATCTGGAGCTGGGCAAGAAGCCCATGGACGCCGCGATTGATGGCATGCAGGAAATGGCGCGGCCGCGCCTGCTGATCATGTTCACCGTGACGGTCGTGTTCTTCCCGGTCATCTTCCTGGCCGGCATCGGCAAGTACCTGTTCGTGCCCATGGCCATCTCGGTCGGGCTCGCTATGCTGTTCTCGTACCTGTTCACGATGACCTTCCTGCCGCTGTTGGCCTCGCGCTTCCTGAAAGCCCACGAGCGCGAAGGTCCCATCGGGCGCGTGTTAAAGGGCATGCTCGAGGGCCTGCAGAACGGCTACGGCGCCTTGCTGCGGGGAGCGCTGAAGGTGCGCTGGCTCACCGTCGCCGGCGCGGGTGCGCTCGTGGCGTTCTGCTTCGTGGCGCTGTTCCCGCTGCTGGGGCAGGAACTGTTTCCGCAGGTGGACGCCGGGCAGTTCATGATCCGGGTCCGCGAGACCCCGGGCCTCACGCCCGCTGAGACGGAGATTACCTGCATCGGCGTCGAGCGCATCATCCAGGAGGCGATCCCGAAGGATCACCTCGTGAAGATGATCACGAACATCGGCGTGCTGAACGAGTGGCCGGCGGCGTATACACCCAACTCGGGTTCGGGCGACGCCTTCGTGAGCATCCAGCTGGCCGACACGAAGGAGCGCCCGTCGGTCCTGGCGTACGTGGCCAAGCTGCGGGGGCTCCTGAACGCCGAGTTCCCCGGCGTCGAGTTCAGTTTCGACACGGCCGGCATCCTGTCGGCGGCCGTCAACAACGGCGTCGCCGCGCCCATCAACGTCCAGATCGATGGCAAGGACCTCGACGTGGCGCACGAGATCGCCGAGGAAGTACGCAACCGCATCGCGAGCATCGAGGGAGCGCAAGATGTGCGCATCCAGCAGCAGCTGAACACGCCCATGTACCGCATCGAGATCGACCGTGAGAAGGCGTTCCGGGTCGGGATCGACGCGGGCGACATCGTGAAGAACGTCGTTACGGCGTTCCGGTCCTCCATTTCATTTGCCAAGTCGTTTTGGCTCGATCCGGGCAACGGCAACCACTACTTCGTCGGTGCGCAGTACCCCGTCAGTGCGATGGATCTGCGCCAGGCTATCGAGGAGACGGTGATCAACCCCGGTGAGGGTCGGCGTCCAATCCAGCTGAAGACGGTGGCGACGATCGAGCGCGACATTGCGCCCAACGAGGTGACGCACCTCAACATCACGCGTGTGACGGACGTGTTTGCCAATGTCGAGGGCCGCGACGTCGGCGCCGTCGCGATCGAGGTCGACGCGATTCTGGCGGATCTGCGGGCGAGCGGCCGCATCCCCAAGGGCTACGCGATTCACAACCGCGGCGAGGTGAGCATCATGCGTGAGTCTTTCCAGGGGCTCACCTTCGGCCTCGCGCTCGCGGCCGTGCTGGTCTATCTCGTGATGGTGCTCTTGTTCCGGTCGTTCATCGATCCGTTCATCGTGATGTTCGCGGTGCCGCTGGGTTCCGTGGGCGTCATCGTGATGCTGCTCGCCACCGACACCACCATCAACATCCAATCCATCATGGGCGTGATCATGATGGTCGGCATCGTGGTGGCGTTCTCGACGCTGTTGGTGGAGTTCGCCAACCAGCTGCGGGCCCGCGGCAAGAGTCCCTACGACGCCATTGTCGAGGCCTCGGTCACGCGCCTGCGTCCCATTCTCATGACGTCGTTCGCGGCGGTCTTGGGGCTCACGCCCATGGCCATCGACGGCGGCGCCAACATTCCCCTGGCCCGCGCCGTCATTGGCGGCGTGCTGGCCGCCACGGTGCTGACGCTCTTTGTTGTGCCGTGTCTCTACATGCTGATCCGTGGCCGCTCGGCGGCGCGGAAGGAGGTGGCCGCATGAGCGCCGCACGTCGATTCCTCGTTCCCTCGCTCGGTGTGATCGCCGCGAGCATCGGGCTGGCGCTGATCGCGCAGTCGGTCTGGTTGCCCGCCGCTCCCGTGGCACTGGCGGCCGACGAACCGTCTGAGCGCCCGCCCGTGAATGTGGCCTACGTCAACCCGAAGCGCGGCAGCGTGCACCGGGCGGTTCGTATGGCGGCCGAGATCAAGCCTGATCGTGAGGCATTCATCTACGGCAAGGTCAGTGGCTACGCCGAGGCGCATCCGCTGGAAGTCGGCACGCGCGTCGCCCCTGACGGCACGGCGGGCCAGCGCGTGCTGGTGCGCGTGGCCGTGCCGGAGCTCGATGCGGCCGTACTGACTGCGAGCAGCTCGGTCGCGCGGGCCAAGGCGGCTCTTGCTGTTGCGGGCGCGGCCGTGCTCGAAGCCGAGCAGGGGGTCATCGAGAACGAGGCACGGGTCGCGCAGGTGTCCGGCACGCGGGCTGCTGCCGAGGCCGGTCGCGAGGAGGCCCGGGCGGCCCTGCGTCTCGCGGAGACGCTGTTTGACCGTCTGCAGGCCGTGGTGGCGGAGAGCCCCAACCTCGTGGCGCAGGATCAGGTGGACAAGGCCCAGGGCGATCGCGATCTCGCGCGCGCCCGTCTGGCCAGTGCCGAGATCGAGATCACCAACGTGGCGAACGATCTGCGCGTGGCGCAGGCCCGCGTCCTGGCCGCGAAGGCGCGCGTGCAGGCGGCGAAGGCCGCCGAGCAGGCGGCCGTGGCCGAGCACACCTTGGCTGAGGCGCGCAAAGTCGAGGCTGAGACCGTGGCAGGCTTCGCCGCCATCATCGCGCCGTTCAAGGGCGTGATCGCCGAGCGGTTTGTTGATACCGGCGACCTCATCAAGGACGCGACGCGCAACAGCGGCGCGATGCCGCTGTTCCGGGTCGTGGCCGACGACAAGATCCGCGTGCGGTTCTTCGTGTCCGAGCCCGACGCGCCCATGTGCAAGGTGGGGGCGAAGATCGAGCTCACGGTGGACGCGCTCGACAAGGTCAAGCCCTACGCGGGCACTATTACTCGCATCGCCGACGCGCTGGATCCCAAGACGCGCACGATGGAGGTCGAGGCGGAGATGCCCAATCCGCCCGCACCCGGCGCCGCCAAGATGCGTGCCGACATGTTCGCGCGCGTCAAGGTCTACCTGGAGGAGCACGTCGACGCGTTGCTCGTGCCCGCCAGCTGCGTGCGCACCAAGAAGCGCAAGAGTTCGGTGATGGTCGTGAAGCCCGATGGCACGGTGACGGACGTCGACGTCGTCATCGGCGCCGATGACGGCCACATCATCCAGATCGTGGGTGGCGATGTCGACGTGAACACGAAGGTCGTCATTACGGGTCGCAACACGGTGGCCAAGGGCGAACGGGTGAACGCACACCTCAAGACCCAAGCGGATGGGGAGTAGCCATGCCGGCAACGACACTTTGGAAGACCCTCTTGGGGCTCGCGCTGACCGTCGGCCTCGCCGCCGGCTGCAGCGGCGGAGGCGCGAGTGCGCCGGCTGGTGCGGCGAGCGGCCCGCCCATGCCGTCCTATGCCGCGCTGCCCACGCGCTCCATGGCGCCGAGCACCTACGGCGTTGCGAGCGGAGCGGGAGCGAGTGATCCGACCACCCAGGCGGTGGATCTGCCCACCGTCATGCGACTGGCGGCCGGTCGCAATCTCGACGTGCAGATTGTGCGGGAGCGCTTACGCGAGTCGCACGCGCAGATGGTGCATGCGGGCTGGTGGATGCTGCCGACGATTCGCCCGGGCGTACGCTTCAACTCGGTGGACGGCAATGTGCAGTCCACGGAGGGCGCGATCGTCGACGTGAACAAGCGCAACGCGTTTGCCGGCGCCGGCGTCTATGTGGACTGGGAGATCGGCGACGCTCTGTTTGATCAACTGGCGGCGTGGCAGCGAGCCGGCGCGAGCCGCCATGCGGCGGACGCGGGGCTGAATGACGCCACGCTGGCCGCGGCGGAGGCGTACCTAGACCTCCTGCGCGCCCAGACGGCGCTCGCGATTGCCGACGAAGCCGCCGAGCTCTACGACAACCTCCTGGCCGAGACCGAGGCGCGCGTCGCCGCGGGTGGAGGGTTCCGGGGCGATGTGCTGCGCGCGCGGGCCAAGCGCTCGCACGCGGCGGTGGACCAGAGCCGCGCCACGCGCCAGCAGCGCGACGCAGCGCTGCGGCTGCGCGAGATCCTCGATCTGCCGAGCACGGTTGAACTGTACGCAAGCGAGGGCGCGCCGGTGAAGCTCGAGCTCGTCGACGCGAACCAGAGCGAGGACGAGCTGCTGCGGCAAGCACTGCTCGGTCGGCCCGAAGTGCGGCAGGCCGAGTTTGACTCGAAGGCCGCGCTGGCCGAACGCAACCGAACGACGGTGGGGCCGTGGATTCCGCGCGTTACAGCGGGCTGGGAAGGCGGCGGCTTCGGGCGCGATTTCGATAGCCTGGGCGGCTCGTCGGATGTCGGGGTGGGCGTCTCTTGGGAGGTCGGCCGCGACGGCATCGGGGGCAAAGCGCGCCAGGCGGCCGCGGCGGCGCGCGAGCGCGAGTCGCGCATCCGGATTCAGCAGGTTCGCCAGCACGTCATTCGCCAGGTGGCGAGCGCGCGCAATCAAGCGGTGAGCCAGGACGAGGCGATGCAGGCCGCCGAGCGGGGTGTGGCCGACGCCAAGGAAGCGCTCGAGCTCTATCGCAAGCGTCAGCAGGTGGGCGTGGGCATTCCGCTCGACGCCATCGTGGCCCAAGAGACCTACGCCGAGGCGCAATTGGACTACCTCGACGCGGTCATCGGCTACGACAAGGCGCAGATGCGCCTGCTCCACTCCGTGGGGGCGATCGGCAGGTAGGCCGGAGCCCTACGCGGGGGATCCCTACGCGAAGAGGGGCAGCTGGCCCGGATCGTCCAAGGGCGGCATGCCGCGCGCGGCGAGCACCGTGTTGCGCATGAGCATCGCAACCGTCACCGGACCGACGCCGCCGGGTACGGGTGTGATGGCCGCGCACTTGGGCGCCACCTCGTCATAGGCGACATCGCCGACGAGGCGCATGCGTCCAGGGCCTTCGTCGCTCGGTACCGCGTTGATGCCGACGTCGATGACGACCGCGCCTTGCTTGACCATGTCGGCGGTGATGAGTCCGGCCTTGCCGACGGCGACGATGAGCACGTCCGCGCGCCGCGTGTGGGCTGCGAGGTCCGCGGTGAACTTGTGGCAGACGGTCACGGTGGCATTGCGGGCGAGCAGCAGCAGCGAGGCGGGCTTGCCAACGATCTCGCTATGCCCGACCACGACGGCTTCCTTGCCTTGCAAGTCGATCCCGCTCTGATCCACGAGTGCGAGCGCGGCGAGCGCGGTGCACGGCAGCAGGCCGTAGCGGGCCCAGAGCAGCCCGCCCAGGTTCTCGGGGTGCACGCCTTCGACGTCCTTCGACGGGTGGATCTCACGTTGCAGGGTGCGGGTGCCCAGCCCCGCGGGGAGCGGCAGCGAGAGCAGGATGCCTGAGACTCGCTTGTCGGCATTGAAGGCGCGCAGTGCCTTGCGGACGGTCGCATCGCTGGCGTCCGCGGGCAGCGTCTCGAGATGAAACTCGAGGTCCCATGACTCCGCCCCGCGCTTCTGGCCGCGGATGTAGGCCTGCGCGGCCTCGTTGCGGCCGACCTGCAGCACGACGAGTCGCGGCCGCCGGCCGCCCTCGATCATCGACTGGACCTCGGCGGCAAACTCGCTCCGGACTTCGGCCGCGAGGGCGCGACCGTCCAGCAGCAGGGGGGAGGTGTCGGTTGACATGCCCCATCGGTACCCGGATCACGCCGCCGGGGCAAGTCGGGCCGCACGGGCGGGGGCGGAGCCGGTCGATCCGGCTACCCTTCGGGGACCATGGGACTCCACGATCGGGACTACATGCAGGCCGGCGCCCGCCCGGAACCCCTGTACCGGCCAGGCCGGCTGACGTGGATCATCATCGCCATCAACGGGCTGATCTGGCTGATCTACTCCTCCGCCCTGAGCAGCGCGCGCGTCGGCGGCGGCGTGCGGATGAACTCGAAGTTCGGCTGGATGTTCGAGAACCTAGCGCTCTGGCCTGAGGCCGTCCTCGGCGAAGGCAAGGTCTGGCAACTCTTCACCGCCTTCTGGATGCACGAGCCCGGCAGTGCGCAGCACGTGCTCTTCAACATGCTGGCCTTGTTCTTCTTCGGCCGCGCCGTCGAGACGTGGCTCGGTCCGCGTCGCTACCTCGCGATGTACATGGGTGCGGGACTGTTCGCCTCCATCGTGTACGTCCTGTGGTCGTTTGGCGTGGGCAACACCATCCCGGCGCTGGGCGCGTCGGGAGCCGTGTACGCGGTCTTGGCCTGGATGGCGCTGCGTCAGCCGCGTAGCACGGTGTACTTGATGATGGTGATTCCTCTGCCGATGTGGTTGGCGGTGGGCGTGTTCATCATCGGCATGCAACTGCTGCAGGTGGGGGGGGCGTTTACGACGGCCGGCTCCGCGATTGCGCACCTGGCCGGTGCCGCGTTTGGCGCGGCGTTCTTCTTCCTGGCTCCGCGCTTTACGCCGTCCGCCACGCGCGTCGAGCGTCCGCGGGTGCCCGATGGCTTGGAGGAGGCCCATCGCTTGACGGCGATTCGAATCGCGATGGATCGCCTGCTTGACAAGGTGCACGCGGAGGGCATCGACGCCTTGACCGCCGAGGAGAAGCAGTTCTTGGAGCGCGCGGCGAACGAACTGCGCAACCGCTAGGCGCGCTGCTTCCGGGTCTCGGACCCAGAATCGCCGCGCGCTGGACCTGTCCCGCGCGCTAGGATCCACGCGTGAACACCCCGCTGCCCGTCGTGAAGGCCTTCCTGGTGTGCGACCAGATCATCCAGGACGCGCAGACGGGCAAGATCTCGCTGATCGGTCTGTTCCAGGACCTGCGGGCGGACCGGTTTCCGGCGACGCATCCGAGTCTGTGGATCTACACGAGCCTCACGAACGCGCGCGGCGCGTACACGTTCGAGATCCAACTCGTGGACGTGGCCAACAGCACGGTGCTCGGCAAGGGGACGCCGCCGACCATTCAGATTCCGGGCCCGCTGGAAACGGCGGAGATGTGCGCGCAGCTGGGCAATCTGCAGTTGCCGCGGCCCGGGACGTACGAGTTCCAGTTGCTGGCCAACGGTGAGTTGCTCGCGACGAAGCACTTGCGCGTGAGCGCAGTCCGGCCTCCGACGACCTAGCGCGGTGAGCGCGAGGTTTCGTTGCATCTCGGACGTGCGGCAGCCTGGGCTGGGGGCGATCAGGCCGCTTCGTCGTCCTCGAGTGGACCTCCTCATCGGCCTTCCGCGCCCCAGCCAGCCCGCCGACCGCTGTCGAGGGGGCCTCGCTTCTGCATCCGCCTCGCCCCCGGCTTCCCGTCCGATGCTGGCAGCGAAGTCCTGGCGCGGAACACGAGCAGGCCTTGCCAGCTAGCCCAGATGTTTCATGAAGCGCGCGGCGTGCGGCCTAGAGAACCCGACGCATAGGCCTGGGATGGTCGGCCGCGCGAGACGCTGAGCAACACAGCCTGTCCTCGCGGAGGATTGGCGCCCGAGGTCGACGCCGTCGCGAGGCGTCGAT
>JAQBWE010000123.1 GCA_027625315.1 Planctomycetota bacterium | reverse complement strand
GGCGGGATACACGTCAGCGCCGCGCGCAACGGCATGCTCCAGCGCGCGCTCACGCTCCTGCGCCACGGGCGAGCAGAGCGCCCGCACGAGGGCGTCCCCGTCGAGCGGACCCTCATCCGCGCAGACTGCTCCCGGGGTGAGGATCAGCAGGAGGAGCAGCCAGCTGGTGGTGCGCAGCACGGCCCCAGTCTACCTGCTCGCCCCTGGGGGTGGTGGCGGGCACCATGCGCGCGTGACAACTGAGGCAGGCTGGCAACTACGTACGGAGCAGGAGTCCGATGCCGAGGGCATCGACCGCATGCTGCGGCGCGCCTTCCAGGGCGGCAACGCCGCGGACCTCGTTCGCCGGCTGCGCGCGGAGGGCGGCTACGAGCCCGGCCTGTCCTGGGTGGCTGTCGACGGGGAGGAGCGCGTGCTCGGCCACGTGCTCTTCAGCCCGGTGGCGATCGTGCGCGGCCAAGTACCCGCGCCCGCCTTGGCGCTCGCACCTTTGGGTGTGGCGCCGGCTCATCAGCGCCAGGGCATCGGCTCCGCACTCGTCCGCGCCGGCATCGCGGCCTCCATCGAAGCGGGCTACGGCATCGTGCTCGTGCTGGGTGACCCGGGCTACTACAGCCGGTTCGGCTTTCGACCCGTGGCGGATACGCGTATCGACGCACCGCGGCCTGAGTGGGACGAAGCGCTGCAAGTGCTTGAGATCCGGCCCGACGCGCTCGACGGCGTGCGGGGCGTCGCGCGCTACCCCGCCGCGTTCGACGAGGTCTGAAGCACCACGCCGCGCGCGGCCAAGCCTTCGAGGATGCGCTCGAGCAGCGCCGCGTCCGTGGCCAGCCGCTCCGGTGGCAGCACGCCGTGGGTGCGCACGCGACCGGCGGCGATCTCGCGGGCCACGAGCGTGCAGGGAAATGCCGTGGTGCGCGCCATGCTTGAGAAGCCGCGGGTGAGGTCGGCGTAGTCCAGCAGATCCCAGACGAGGTGCGCTTGAACACCGCCCATGCGCCCCGACGCTTCCACGCGCATGACGGTGAGGTCGGCTTCGCCCGGCGCGTAAGTCCAACACGGAAGCAGGCCCGCCAGGGTCAGGTCCACGGGCCGCATGCCGGGCGGACCGCCCGGCAGGGGCTCGCTTGAGAACAGCCCCGCCTCGCGAAACGCGGCCATCAGTCGCGCGTGACCGGGATACCGCAGCGTGCGCTCTTCTTGGAACGGCACGGCGAGCGTGTCGAGCAGGCTGCGCAGGCCGTCGGTGAGGAAGCTCTCAAGCGTCGGCACGCCGGGCAGGTCCACATGCACGAGGCCTGAGAGCGCGGGGACCTCCGTGAGGACGCCCGCCTCGACGTAGCGGGCCGGGCGCACGTACTCCTCGATCACGTCGCTCGGGGAGAAGCCCGCCTTGTACTCAAACGGCAGTACCGGCTTGACCGGCAGCCCGCCGACCTGGATCACCACGCGCTCGCAGTCATCGAACATCGCGACAGCGTGGCCGCACAGCATGTTGCTGAGTCCCGGCGCGACGCCGCAGTCGTACACCACCGTGACGCCGCGTTCGCGGGCGAGGTCGTCGAGGTCGCGCGGGTCCTCGGGCATGAAGGAGATGTCGCAGCACGAACGCCCGGCCTCGATGACCGCGCGCAGCGCGCGGTAGCCGAGGTGACCGGGCAGGGCACCGAGCACGAGATCAGCCGCGGCCACCTCGGCTGCGATTGCCGTGGGGTCTGTGAGGTCGGCGCGGCGCAACGCGACGTCCGGCCCCGCCAGCGCGCGGACGCGCTCAAGCGCCGCCTCGGCGCGGTCCACAACGGTGATCTCCCACCCGTCGGCCGCAAGATCAGCGGCCACGACGGCGCCGACCAGCCCCCCACCGAGCACGGTGGCGCGGGTCACGAGACCTGCTCCGCTTCGACCTTCGCGTGGCTCACGTGTTCATCTCTCCGCGTAGCGCCCCCCGGCGCTTGCGCGCGACCGTACGCGATGCGGGCGCGCGAGGGAACAAGTCGCTGGCGCGCCCAGACGATCCGGCGTCCGGGGGGCGGCGCAGCGGGTCGCCTCGCGGCGTACACTAGGGGCATGGGATGGACAGTAGGCGGCAGCGGCTACGTCGTGTTTCGCGCTGAGCGGAACCTGATGCGGGCCCATCATCTCGCGGGCATCCTCCAAGCGGCAGGCATCCCGGTGCACGTCGAGGACGACGTACTGGCCGACGAGTTCGCCGTGTCGCAGAGGGTGATGGGCCTGCAGCCCATCCGCGTACTGGTCCCCAAGGAGCGGGTGGATGACGCTGAGGAGGCGGTGCTGGCGACGAGTCAGTTCTTGCCTGAGTTCGACGACCCGGCGTTTGCGGAGGATCCTGCGGACGATGCGGCCCTCGACGAGATGGATGGGCGCGCGGAACTGTCAGCCCCCATCCTGCTCGCCGTCTTCGTGGGCGTGCCGCTGGCGGTATTCCTCGCCTGGTATCTGTTCGGTGGCGGCTCGTAGCCCGCGTGACGCCGGCCTACCGAGATGGGGCGACCTGGGTCCTAGGGGTCCTGCATCTCGATGCCGCGCTCGCGGAGCGACGCGAGCAGCTTGCGGTCGGTCGGGGCCTCGCGCAGGAACGCCTCGCCCGGTCCCAGACGCCGGATTACCAGCGCCGCAATCTCGGGGAACTGCAGGATCCGATCCAGTGACAGGTCGTCCTCCGTGCGCAAGACCACGCCGCGCTCCAAGGTCGCAAAGGTCACCGCGCCCGCCCACGAGCCGATCGAGTACAGCACGTTCTGCGGCACGCCACCGCGCGCCCGCGCCTCAAGGAACGTCGTGAACGCCTTCAGCGAGCGACCCGCACCCACCGCCGCCTCGACCGTCTCCTTCGTCACCCGGAAGTGCACGACGTCTTCGGTCTTCACCCGCTGCGCGTAGCCGTCGAGCGTGTGAATGACGTCCGTCACGTCGCCCTCAGGCAACACAAGGATCTCAAAGTCGGGATTCACGAGCAACGGCTGCAAGCCCGTCTCGGCGTCGTCCACGACCGCGCCCAGCACGCGCGCACCGAGCGGCGTCAAGCGCCAACCCGCCACGGAGTCCTTGCGCACGGCCGCCTCAAGGAGGCCGAACACGAACAGCCGGCGCAGCCAGTGGCCATCCAGCTCGTCGAGCAGATCCGACGGGGACTCCCGGCCGGAGAAATAGGCCGAGAAGAACCGGTCGCGGTGCCGCTCGCCGATGCCCAGCGCGTCCAAACGCGAGAGGTAGCGATGGCGGGCAAGCGCGGCGAGATTGCGACCGTGGAACCAGCGCGTGGGGTACTCGCGCAGGAGGTCCGCCACGATCTTACGAAGCTCGTGCTGATGCAGGCTGCGGCCGCGCGGCCCCGCCTGCTCCAGCGCCAGCCGGTAGATCTCACGAAGCTTCTCTTCCAGCGGCAGCAGGATGAAGCGCTCAGCTTCAGGCCGCAGCTCCAGGAAGCCCTCGTCGTCGATGGAGACGAGCAGGAGATGGCGCGCGGCCGAGTCGATCTCGCCCCAGATCTCCTCGGGACCCGCGAGGAACGAATCGCGGAATACGAAGCCGCCCTGAATCTTGCGTCGACCGGCCTTGTAGACCTCGCCATCGCGGCTCACGCGCACGGGATTGCGACGCACGTGCTCCAAGAAGGCACACAGGTCCGCCACCAGATCGCAGCCGGGCCGGATGAGCTCGGCATCCATGTCGGTCTGCTCGGCATCCTGCCGCTCGAGGAGGTCTTCGAGCACCTCTTCGAACACGACCAACGCGTCGTCGTCACACGCGAAGCCGTACTCCGACATCGTCAAGTGGGCCACGGTGCCGGCACCGGAGATCTCAAGCTGCGGCGCGTGGGTCTTGCGATCCCAGCGGATCTCCTGCAACACCCGGCGGCGCTGCCACTCCGTCCGCGTGGCGAACCCATGGTGGCGCTCGAGGATGTACTCGACGATCTTGCGCAGGTCGTCCGGCAGCGCCTTCAGGAGAGCCGGGGCGCCGCCCTCGCCGAGGATCGCGCGGACGTCCTCCGGGCCCGGGCGCGCGCCCAGGGCCGGGAAGTTGGCGCGCAGCGTGTCGCGCTCAGCGCTCGTGATGGCCGCCAAATGCTGCGCCAGCGAGACCACGCTCCCAATGGTGCGCGTCTCTTCGCGGAACAGGCTCGTGAGGATCTCACCGAGTTCTTCGGGCACCGTGTAGATCACGCGTCCGTTGGTGGCGGTCATGCCGCGGTCGGACATCTCAGCCAGGAAGCCGCGGCGAAACAGCGCCTTGAGCCCCGCTTCCGCTTCGTGGAACTCGAGCTTGACGCCCTCTTCGCCCGGCAAGCGCTGGAAGAGCCCCGGCAGATCCGACGCGTAGCCTTCGCGCCGCAAGAGGAGTAGCAGCACGTCGAGCACCTTGCGCGTCAGCGTGCGCACGCGTCGGTAGACCGTGCCCTCTTCGCTCATCAAGCGCTCGAGGTTGGAGACGATCGCGCTCTTCGTGCCGTTGGCCTGCTCAACGCCGGTCCAGAACGTGGCGACGTCGCGCAGCTCAGCCACGCGTAGGTGGCCCAGATGCTTCTTGAGCGCCACCCCGCGGGTCCGCTTGGCCTTGCGCGCGGAGGCCCCGTTGCCCCCGTTGGAATCTCTGCCTCGTGACACGTTCACCTAGTCACTCCCGTTGCGGGTGGCCCCGACCTCGGCGCACGCGCGTACCGCAGCGTGGGCGTCGAGAATCTCGTAGGCGTACCCCTGCTCGGTCAGGAACAGCTGGCGGTGTTGCGCGAAGTCCTGTTCGACCGTTTCGTCCGACACGAGCGTGTAAAAGCGCGCGCCGCGCCCGTCCGCCTTGGGTCGCAGGACGCGTCCCAGGCGCTGGGCCTCTTCTTGCCGGGAACCAAACGTGCCCGAGAGCTGCACGATCACGCGCGCCTCCGGCAGGTCCACGGCGAAATTGCCAACCTTGCTCACGATCAGAACGGGCTGGTCGCCCGAGCTGAACGCGGCATAGCGCTCGATGCGCTCGTCCTTGGGCGTCTTGCCCGTGATCAACGGCGCACCCAGCCGCTCAGCCACCCGGTCAAGCTGATCGAGGTACTGCCCGATGACGAGCACGAGGTCGCCGCGGTGCGCGTACAGGATGCTCTCAAGCACGTCCAGCTTGGCGGCGTTCTCCGACGCGAGACGAAACTGAGCCCGCCGGTCGGCCAGCACGTAGTGCCGGCGAAGCTCCGGGCCGAGCGGCACGCGGATCTCGCGGCAGAGTGCCTCGGCGATCCAGCCCTTGCGCTCGAGCACCTTCCACGGCACGTCGAAGCGCTTGGGGCCGATGAGCGTGAACACGTCGTCCTCGTGGCCGTCCTCGCGCACGAGCGTGGCCGTGAGGCCGAGGCGGCGCGTGGCCTGGATGTCGGCCGTCGCCCGGAACACGGGCGCGGGCAGCATGTGCACCTCGTCGTAGATGATCAGGCCCCAGTCGTTGCTGCTGAACAGCTCGAAGTGGGCGAACGGCTCCGTCTTGCGCCGGCGGTACGTGAGGATCTGGTAGGTCGAGATCGTGACCGCCCGCACCTCCTTGACCACACCCGTGTACTCACCGATGTCGTCCTCGGTCAGCTCGGTCTTGTCGAGCAGCTCACGCCGCCACTGCCGCACGGCTGTGTGGTTGGTCGTGAGAATCAGCGTCTTGCGCCCGATGCGGGCCATGGCCCCGATCCCGACGACCGTCTTGCCGGCCCCGCAGGGCAGGACGACCACGCCGCTGCCGCCATGGGCCGTGCCGCCCCGGTGGAACGTCTCGACGGCGTCGTGCTGGTAGTCGCGCAGGGAGAACCGCTCGCCGTCGCGCCAGTCGCGCTTGAGCGCAACCTCGAGCGGCCCGCCGTCCACGTATCCGGCGAGATCCTCAACCGGCCAGCCGAGCTTGATGAGCGCGCGCTTGATCTCGCCGCGTTGCGCCACCTCCACAGGCAGGCTGCCGTTCACGCGCTCCCCCACAAGGTCGCGCGTGAGAGCCGAGTGGCTGACCTGATCGAGCAGGCTCTCGTCGTCGGCCTCGAGGTAGAGGTCACGAGCACCCTCTTCGCGCCGCAGCCGCAGCCGGCCGTAGCGTCCATGCAGGTCGCGAATGTCGCGCAGCACGTTGGCCGGGACCTCGTAGCGGCTGAAGCCCGTGAGCGCTTCGACCATCGTCTCGACGGCCAGACCGGCGGCGGCCGCGTTCCAAACCGAGAGGGCCGTGAGCGCATACGTGTGGATGTGCTCGGGGCTCTTGACGAGCTCGCAGAACGGCGCGATCGCATCGCGAGCGGCGGCGTACGCCTCCCCCCCTACCTCGAGCAGGAGAGAGCGGTCACTCTGAACGATCAGGGGTCGATCCGACCTGGTGTTCATCCGCCTGGGCGGCCCCGCCACGGGGTGCGGGACCGGTTCCTTTCGTGTGAGCAGAACGCGATGCAGAAGCCGTCGATGTTAGATCGGGGGGGCCCCGGGTCAAGCCAGGGTCGCAGGCGCGAGACGCCCGCAGAGGCCGTTCTTTCGCGCTTGACAGGCGGGCATTCGACCCATTCGGGCCGGCGTCTACGCGGTCAGGGCGGCCCGCAGATCGGCGTGGAGCAGCGCGTTCGCCGCCACGATGGACGGGCCAAAGAGCCAGTCGTCGCCGCCGTCCAGGTCAGTCACCGTCCCGCCCGCGCCCCGCACGAGGGCCACCCCCGCGGCCATGTCCCAGGGCCCCAGATGCAGCTCCCAGAAGCCGTCCAGCCGGCCTGAGGCCACGTACGCCAGGTCGATGGCGGCCGCCCCCATCCGCCGGATGCCCCGCACCCGGCGGATCATGGCGGCCAGGTGGCCTACGTTGTCATCGGCCACCTCGTTGCGACGGTAGGCAAAGCCGGTGGCCAGGATCGCGGCGTCAAGATCCGGCGTGATGCTCGTGGACACCGGCCGGTCGCCCTCGAACACGCCCTGCCCGGGCCCCCCCCAGAACGTCTGGCGCAGGGCCGGCGCGTGGATGACGCCCAGCAGCGGCACGCCGTCCTCGACGTAGCCAATCGAGACGGCAAAAACCGGGATGCCCTGGATGTAGTTCACGGTGCCGTCGAGCGGATCGACGATCCAGGCCGGGCCGGCAGGTGCCGCGGAGACGCCGCCCGAGCTCTCCTCGCCGATCACCGGAATCCCGGGATGCGCTTGCTCAAGCCGCCGCCGGATGTGCTCCTCGGCTGCGGTATCCGCTGCGGTGACGACGTCGCGCCGGCCGCGGCGCTCGATCTCACTTGGCGCTAGGCGCCCAAAGCGCTCCATCAGGATGGTGCCGGCCTCTTCGGCCACCTGGCGGACAAGATCGATCATCGGCAGAGCCTACTCGCCGCCGTCGCGATCCCTCAGCTTGCGCCACCACGCCAGCCGGCGGGCGATCTCGCGCTCCTCCCCAACCTCGTGCGGCGCGTAGAGGGTCAGGTCCGAAAGCGCCGGCGGCAAGTAGGGCTGCGCCACAAACGCATGCGGGTGATCGTGAGGATAGCGATAGCCCTCGCCGTGGCCCAGCTCGCGGGCCACGCGCGTGGGCGCGTTGCGCAAGTGCAGCGGCACGGGCAGGTCGGCGTGCTCACGGGCGGCTGCGCGCGCGGCCTTCAATGCGAGCGCGCTGCTGTTGCTCTTGGGCGCCGTCGCGAGATAGATGACCGCCTCGGCGAGGGCGAGCTCGCCCTCGGGCTGGCCGAGGAACTGCACCGCCGCCACAGCGTCCAGGGCCACGCGCAGGGCGCGCGGATCGGCGAGGCCGACATCCTCGGCGGCCATCGCGACCGCCCGGCGAGCGATCACGAGAGCGTCCTCGCCACCTTCGAGCATGCGGCCCATCCAGAACAGCGCGGCATCCACGTCGCTGCCGCGCAGCGACTTGTGAAGCGCGGAGAGCAGGTCGTAGCGATCGTCGCCCGAGGCGTCGTACGCGGTGAGACGAGCTTGGGCTGCCTCCCGAATCTGACTCGCCGAGATCGCGCCGTGGCCACCGGCCAGGTGGCCCGCCGACTCCAGAACGTTGAGCAGCCGCCGCGCATCGCCCCCGGACACCGCGCACAGCGCACGGCGCGCCTCCGCGTCGAGCGTGTGCTGGCCCTCGAGGCCATGGAGCCGATGCGCCAGGGCGCGTTCGAGGATGCGCTCGAGCGCCTCGTCACCCAGCGGCGCGAGCTGGACAACCCGCACGCGCGAGAGCAGCGCTCCGATGAGCGAGAACCCCGGGTTCTCGGTCGTCGCGCCCACGAGCACGATCGTCCCGTCTTCGATGTGCGGCAGAAACGCATCCTGCTGCGCACGGTTGAAGCGGTGGATCTCATCGACGAACAGCAGCGTGCCCTGCTCGCCCAAGCGCCGCGTGTGGGCGCGGGCGATCACCTCGCGCACGTCCTTCACGCCCGACGTCACGGCCGACAGCGCCTCGAACGCCATGCCGCTGCGTCCGGCGAGGAGCCGCGCCAGCGTGGTCTTGCCGGTGCCGGGGGGCCCCCACAGAACGAGGCTCGGCACGTTCCCGCCGGAGAGCGCCGCGTGGAGCAGGCCGCCCTCCACGAGGATCGCGTCCTGTCCGCAGACATCGGCCAACTTCTCAGGTCGCAGGCGATCGGCCAGGGGCGCGCGCCCGGGGGCCACTAGCGCGCGATCTCGACGACCAAGTCGTCGATGAGTCCGTGGGAAGCGCCGCGCCCGTTGAGCAGGATCGCGAACGCGTACCCCGGCTTGCCGGGCCGCTCGATATAGCCCGCGAGCGCGCGGGCCTGGACGTCGTTGAGCGTGCCCGTCTTGGCGTGTACGCGACCCTTGAGTCCGCGCAGTCGGTCGTCGAGCGTGCCGCTCTCGCCTGAGATCGGCAGCGAGCGAAACAGCAGCGGGCCACGTAGCGGGTCCGTGTCGAACGAATGCAGCACCTGCGCCAGGACGGCCGCGGAAACGCGGTTGCTCGTACTCAGACCCGAGCCATCGCGCATGTCCGTGCTGCCCTCGTCGTAGATGCGGCGGCGTTCGAGCATCGCGTTCACGGCACGGCCGCCGGATGCCCAACTGCCCTCGCCTGTCAGTGCCCGACCGGCGGTCTTAAACAGCGTGCTCGCGTACGCGTTTTGGCTGCGCTGGTTCATGACTTGGAGGGCAGGCTCCAAGGGTGCCGCGTGCTCACCGAGGAGCGTCCCCGCGCGTGCATCGTCGGCGTCGCGTGCGTGCCGCACGCCGTCATCCACAAGCACGTTTTGCGCAGCCAGCGCGGACAGCACGGCTCCACCCAGGAACAGCGCGGGGTCCGGCACGGGCACGTTGAAGCTCGCCCGACCCCCCACGGGCACGCGGCCGTGCAGGTCGAGGACGGGGCCATCACCGACCCAGCGTCCACCCACCGCCGCGCGTGAGCCGGGCTCCGTGCGGAT
>JAQBWE010000122.1 GCA_027625315.1 Planctomycetota bacterium | reverse complement strand
TGGGGGCTGGCGGCGCGGCGGCTGCCGAGGGCCGTCGACGACGCCGTGTTCCCACGCGAGGACGGCTGACGTCCCCAGGGGGAGACAGCCCCAGCGTCCGTCGAGCGGGGGGTGCGCAGGCGGTTCATTGCGGCCTGGCGCTCAGCCGGGCTGCTCGTGCGGGGCACCGTGGGGGCGACGCGGGTGGGCGCGCGGGCGCCACCAAAGCGGTTGCCGTAGAGCTGGCTGTTGGCGGAGACGCTGCCGGAGCGCTGCGGGCTCGAGTACTGGCTGCCGCGCAGGCTGCTGCTGGGGAACGCCTGGCGCGGCTGGTACGCGCGCGGGCTGCTGTTGTGACTCCCCGCGTACGGGTTGCTGCCGCGGAACGAACCGCCGGTGAAACCCGCGCTGGGGGCGCGGCTCCGGGCGCTTGTGCCGCTGCTGCGGCTCCCGGAGGAACCGCGGCTACTGCCTTGGCTCCGGCCGCTGCTGTGGCCTGAGGAGCTGCCGCCGCGCGCGGAACCGCCCGACGAGCTGCGATGTGAGCCGCCCCGCGCTTCCGCGGCCGAGGGCAGGAGAAGAAGGGCGGCCGCGAGGGCCGCGCCCAACAAGAGGTGCTTCTGCATGATCCACGCGCTCCCAGATTCGGTGCGACCGGCGGCCGGATCAGCCAGTGCACACCTAGTGTAAGCACATCGGGTGCCGTTGCGGGCCAGGGGCCCAAATCACCGCCGGCCGGATCGGACGAAAGGGCTGGGGGCCGCGGCGGAGGCGCGCTAGGTGGCGCCCTCGCGCTCGAAGCGATCCACGACGACGGCGCCGACAGCGTCGCCCATCACGTTCGTGGAGGTCCGGAACATGTCGAGCAGGGCGTCCACCGCGAAGATGAACGGCAGGTAGTAGACGGGCAGGTGCACCGCCGTCGCGACGAGCACCATCGTCACCAGCCCGGCATCGGGCACGGCGGCTGCGCCGACGGACGCCAACACGGCCGTGATGAAGATCACGAGGATCGCGCCCCCGGCGAGGGTGATGCCGACGTCGTCCATGCCGCCGTAGATCTGGATCAGGAAGATGACCGCCACGCCCTCGTAGAGCGCGGTACCGTCCATGTTGACGGTCGCGCCCACCGGCAGGGTGAAGTTGGCCACCTTCTGGGAGATCCCCAGCTTCTCCGTGACGCAGCGGACGGTAACGGGCAGGGTCGCGGCGCTCGAGCGGGTGGCGAACGCGACCGCCCACGCCTCGCGGATGCCGCGCAGGAACGTGATCGGGTTCATGCGGCCCACGAGCGCGCAGATCGTCAGCAGAATGACCACGTGGATCGCGATGCCGCCCACGACGGTGCCGCAGTACCAGCCGAGGGTCTCGAACACTTCTGGCCCTTGCGTTGCGGTGAGCGAGGCCATGAGGCACATGACGGCGATGGGGGAGAACGCCATCAGCCACTGCGTGATCTTCAGGATCACGAGATTCATGGCCTGGAAGAAGTCC
Source organism: Planctomycetota bacterium (assembly GCA_027625315.1). Classification (GTDB taxonomy): domain Bacteria; phylum Planctomycetota; class PLA2; order PLA2; family JAEUHO01; genus JAHEIK01. The sequence continues at coordinate 7,980 of JAQBWE010000122.1, read as the reverse complement.
ACGACCGGTTTGGCTGGCGCGCCCATGGCCGCACACGCCAGGGCGAGCAGCAGGGCAAAGAAGATGATGCCCAGGCTGTTGCGCGTGGCGAGGGCGTGGAACGGGTTGTCGAGCATGGGCGCGACGATGTCGTCCACGAACATGTCGAACGTCGAGCGATCGCGCTTGGCGACCACGCGCTCGTACTGCTCGCTCTGCCCGCGGCCTTCGCGGCTCGCGAGCCACGTGAGGTACTGCGGTGCCGCCGCCGCCGCATCGAGGCCTGTTTCGGCCTGGAACTCGACGCGCCGCTCCGCGAGCTGGGCGGTGCGTTGGGCTCGCATGCTCTCCGCGCCGCCGCGGTCGCCTGGGCGGATGATGAGCACCAACGCGAGCCCCACGGCCACCGCGATGGTCGTCGTGATCATGTAGTAGGCCAGGGTGCGGATGCCGATGCGGCCGGCATCGTGGAACGTGGGGATACTCGTGACGCCGGCCACGATGCTGGCCAGGATCAGCGGCGCGATGATCATCTTGAGCGCGCCGATGAAGAGCGTCTTGCCCACGAAGTCGAGCCAGCGAATGGTGGTCGTGAACCCCTCGCCCGACTTGTCCTCCACGAGGCCGAGCAGCAGCCCGGCGATTACGCCGAGCGCCATGCACACGAAGATGAGGGAGTGAAGCCGGGGTCGCATGGCCGCCCACCCTATGCACGGGCAGGCTCCGGGGCCACCATGGAAGTCCCGGAGGTGGCCATGGCCCGCACGATCACGCCTGTTCTCGGCAACAGCCAGAAGCTCGACGGCGGCGCCATGTTCGGCAACTGCCCGCGGGCGGTGTGGTCGCGCTGGCTACCGCCGGACGAACTCGATCGCGTGCCCCTGGCCTGCCGCGCGATGCTCGTGGAGGATGGCGGCCGCCGGATCCTCTTCGAGACGGGCATCGGCGCGTTCTTCGAGCCCGCGCTGCGCGAGCGCTACGGCGTGGTGGAGTCCGAGCACGTGCTGCTGGAGAGCCTCGCGGCGCTCGGCCTGACCGACGCGGACATCGACGTGGTCGTGCTCTCGCACCTGCACTTCGATCACGCCGGCGGCTTGCTGGCAGCGTGGTCGGAGGGTGAGGCGCCGCGCCTGCTGTTTCCCAAGGCCACGTTCGTCGTGGGGCGCGATGCGTTCGAGCGTGCGAAGGCGCCGCACGCGCGCGACCGCGCGTCGTTCATCCCGGAATTGCCGGGCTTGCTCGAAGCGACGGGCCGGCTAGAGATCGTGGAGGGCGAGACCTCGGCGGTGTTGGGCGCGGGCTACTCGTTTCACTACAGCGACGGCCACACGCCGGGGCTGTTGATGACGGAGGTGGCGCTACCGGACGGACCGATGGTGTTCGTGGGCGACTTGATCCCCGGTCGGCCGTGGATGCACGTGCCGATCTCGATGGGCTACGACCGCTACCCGGAGTTGTTGATCGACGAGAAGGGCGCGTTGCTGGCTGACTTGCTCGCGCGGAGCGGCTCGGTGTTCTTCACGCACGATCCCGAGGTCGCCCACGCCCGCGTTGCTCGCGACGCCAAGGGCCGCTACAGCGCGGCCTGACACCTACGAGCGGATGCCCACCGCGAAGCGGTTGGCCGCCAGCGGTGCGCCCTCCCACTCGAAGTGGAACTCGTGCCAGCCGCCGCGGCTCACGGGCACGTGGGGGAGTCGTACGTGCAGCGCGAGCTGCCGATCGCCCAGGCCCGCAGGCACGTCCACTCGGATCGGCAGTCGCTGGGCGGGCAGGGGCGGCTCGTCCGGCTCCCCCGCGGGCGGCCGCAGGACGAACGCCCCCTCTCCGGGCCCCGGCGGTAGGTTGCGTACGAGCGCCACGAGGATCAGCGGTCCCGCATCGCCCGGAAGTGCGGCGACCGGCACCACCTCAATGACGTTCTGAAGGGAGATCCCGCCGTCACCCTGGGCATCCAGGGCGCGGCAGGCGAGGAGCGCATGGACGACAGGCGTGGCAGGCATGAGCGCGGCAGCCCTGGGCCCGGGAGTTCCGTCGGTCGGCGACCGATGCCACGCGGTCCCGGCCGATGCCCGCGCAGCACGCACGCACCGTACCGCAGCCTCCGGTTCGTGTCCCTCGCGGCCCTGTTGCTGGTCTGCCTCGCCGGACCCAGCGTGGCCGAGCCGCCCACCCTCAAGGTCGGAGCCACGGCGCGGCGCTTCGAGCTGAAGGTCGCGGGCGGCCGCGCGCTCTATCGGTTCACCGTCGTGGCCGGCGCGCGCTACCGGCTCACCGTGCAGCCCGGCACGCTCGCACGCCCCATCCTCGAGCTGGGCCGAGCCGACGAGGAGCCGATCGATCGCGTGGACCCCGGTGCCGAGGGCGGGCTGGTTGTGCACGTCTGGGATGCCGAGCGCGACGCGGTGCTTGAAGCGCGCGTCACCGCGTTCTCGGCGCAAACCGGCGATGCGCGCATCCGCCTCGAGAGCCTGAACGCGAGCGACGAGCCCGCGCCAGCGCACCGTCGCTATCTCGGTCCCACCAGCGAGCGCGCGCGCGTGGGCGAGCTGCTTGTGGGCGACAGCAACCACTGGGAACTCGCGGTGGAGCCCGGACGGGCGTACGTCATCACGCCGACCCAAGGCAGCGCGGGGCGCGTGCGCCTCATCGTGCACGGCTACGACGGCACGCCGCTCGCCGACTCGGCCGACGGCGCGAGTGCGTGGCTTGCGCTTCCGCCGCTGCGGTTCCGCGCGCCGGAGCGGCCCGCGGACGCGCCAGCCGATGCCGTGCTGGCGCTCGTCGTGACGAGCCTGCTTGATGGCGGTGGCACGTACGGCCTGCACCTGCGCGCGCTCGCCGACGGGGAAGACATCGTCGGGGCGGAGGTTCTACCGCCCGAACCCGTAGAGCGCGGGTTCGTCGACGGCGAGCCGCTCACCTTCCGCGCCGGGCCCGGCGACGTGGCGGTGCTCTACGTCGCGCATGTGCCTGAGCGCACGCGGGTCGTCGAGATGAAGCGCGGCGAGGCGTGGGTGCAGCTTGAGGACATGGGCCTCGGTGGCACCGCGCGCTCGCAAGAGAACTCGCTCATGGTTTGGTTCCGGCCCTACTACCCGGGCACGTACCGCTTCCGCGATCCCTACGGTCCGCCTGGGGGCGACGGCAGCGTCATGCTGCACGACCGCGCTGCGCTCGGGAGCGCGCCGATGCATCTCGGAACGGGCGTGGATCCGAGTCCGCGCGCGCGCGTGGCTGGGAACTGGGGGCTCGTCGGCCTGGGCGCGTGCATGCCCGGGTGGGACTACCTGTTCGTGTGCGTGCACGCCCCGGACTCGGGCGTGGCCATGCGCGTAGTAGACGCCGACGGCAAGGCCGTCAAAGTGCGCGGCGCGTCGGACCGTACGATCTCGCCGGGCCTCGGGCCGTCGCTGCGCTTTCGCGTGACGACGCCCGGCGTGTATCGCCTGGAAGCCAAGAGCAGTCGCGCGCGCATCGTGCGGCCGCTGCTACGTCGAGCCGCGGACTGATCGGCATCGCCGCCGGACTCACGCGTCAGCGCGGCTGGTCCTTCAGGATCAGCAGCTTCCACGGCGCGGGCACGAGCGAGAGCGGCACGGCCAAGCCGAGCACCTGGCGCCGACCAAGCGTTGCTGCGGGAATACCCACGAGGCGCATGCCCGCATCCACCAGCGAGCCGCCGCTGTGGCCGAGGCCGATCCACGCGTCGGTCTTGAGCCAGCGCGGTGCGCCGCCGATTGATTCGAAGCCAGAGACGGAGCCGCGCGTGAGGATCACGGGCGTACGGCTGCGCTCAGAGCCCTGCGACGGGTAGCCGAAGACCATGACGGGATCACCGAGCTCGAGCGTGGTGTCGTCGCCCAGGGGCAGCCAGGGCAGCACGAGATCGGCCGTCAGCTCGCGCCCGAAGATGTCGGTGGTGATCTCAAGCAGCGCGAGATCCTTGCGCGCGTCGTCGGCGGTCACGCGCGCGAAGAAACTCTGCACGGGCGGGCGGTCGAGGCTGGCCGGGAACGCCACGAGAATGCCGTCCCGCTGGATCTCGCCGCCCTTGGCGTCGAGCTCGAGCACATGGCGACACGTGAGAATGCGCCCGCGCGGGGTCACGCAGGTTCCGCTGCCCCCGGCGTTGTCACGCACGGTGAGCTCGACCGTCGCGGCCGCGGCGCGCACGGTGGGGCTGCGGCCCTGCCAGTTGAGCAACTGGGGCCACGCGATGCCCTCGGGCGGGTCCGGCTGCTTGTCGAGCGAGTAGCCGACGCGGTAGTCCACGACCGACTCAAGCGCATTGCGATTCATCACCCCGAGCAAGAACAGCCGCTCGCCGTCGACCGGGCCCTGGAACACATGGTCGATGCGTTCATCGACGCGTGCGCTGAGCGAGCGGCGCATGATGCTGCCGTCGGTGCGGCGCGCAAACACGAGGTCGAGCGGCGCCGAGGACTCAAGCAGCATGGCGTGAAACGAACGCGTGCCAGTGGGCACGTTCAGTGCGTACCACGTCACGCCGCCCTCGACGCGCCCCGTCACCCAGCGGCCCGGCACGAGCGGCGGCGGATCCCCTTCGCCCCATGTGCCGCGACGCGTACCTGCGGGGAAGCGCCGCACGTGCAGTGTGACTTGCACGGGGCCGTCGCCTTCGACCAGCACGGTTTCGCACCAATACATGTCGGCGGGCAAGCCCGTGAGGCCGCCCATGTAAACGCGCTCCGTCGCGGCGCTGGAGAGCGCGAAGTAATCCGCGTCGTCGTCGCCGGCCTCGAGCGGTCCGCCGCGCCGCACGTACAAGTCCACATCCACGCCGCCCAGGGCTATTGCTTCGATCTCGATGCCGCCTGTGTCGGCGGGCACCGGAATGCGTATCGTGCGCGCCGTCGGGCCGTTGCCGCCCAACGTCAAGGTGTGCTGAGAGCCGGGTGCGACGATGGGCTCAGGGTCTGAGGACGGCGTGGCCTCGCCCTCAAGGACCCACGTGGCGCGCGCCGTGACGGAGCTGGGCAGTGCGACGTCGCGATCGGCGGTGAGGTCGAGCACGTAGGCTCCGGGCGGCGCCTCGGGTCGCGAGAGCACGAAGGTGCCCACCGACGGGCCGCTCCGCCGGTACTCATCCGGGCCATCCATGCGGTAGCGCAGGCCCGCGCGATCGCCGCCATCGATGGTCAGCGTCACACTACGCGCGAGCGTCGGGATGAAGGTGCGCAGCTCCGCGCGGTCGCGGTGCACGGGCAACCTGAGCTCGCGCATGCCGGGCACGACAGCCGGCACACCGCGCGCGCGATCGACGAACGCGATGATCTCGAAGCGCTCCTCCGGGCCGATCGCGGGTCCGACCACCGCCAGATGCCAGTCGCCGGGTCGCAGCTTGACCGGCGTCTCCGCGGTGAGGCGGGCCACCTTCATCGGCGCAGGCCCGACGCGGCTGACCTCACCGAGCGCCTCGGGGGCCGCGGAGAGGGGACGGCCGTGGCGCAGATGCAAGCCCACCTCGCGGGTCGAGCACACGGCGATCGTCAGTGCTTCGGCGTCCTCGGGCACGCGCACGCGTCCGGCCCAGATGCCGTCGGCGGGCAGGCGCAGCACGCGCGCCACACCGTCCTCGAGGAGCACCGGGGCATCGTCGGCGCGGCCGGCACCCGTCAGGCCCAAGAGCAGCGCGAGCGCCAGGGCGCCGACGGCCGCGCGTGGGAAGGCAGAGCGGGCGGGGCGGCCGGGGCGCGACATGGGCCCTATCAAGCCCACGAGATGGCCGCGCTGCAAGGACGGAAACCCGCGTCGGCGGCCGACCCGAACATTCCCGGCGGTGCGGCGACCCCAGAGGGCGATATCCGGGCACCGGCGGTCGGCCCGCGTTGGGGGGGGCGGGCTGAAAGGGGTACGATCCGCCGTTCCGCGTGCCAGAACCCGCCCAGGGACCAACTAGCGACCCATGACTGCCCCTGCGAACGAAAACAGCAAGCCCTTCCAGGCCAGCTCCATCCGCACTCCGCGGAGCCCCATTCTGCCGCGGAAGGTGTGGCTGCTCGGTAGCCAGTCAAAGCGCATGGACGCCGCTGCCAAGGCCCTGCGCGCGGCCGGACACGAACTGCGCTCGGCCGTGACCGGCGCCGAACTCGCCCCCACGCTGCGCGACTTCCGCCCGGACCTGATCATCATCGACATGCAGGAGCATTCGGATCGCGGTCGGCACGTCGCCGTTCAGCTGCGCGCCGATCGCGCCACGCGCCAACTGCCCATCATCCTGGTGGGTATGCGGGATGCTGGCCCGAACACCAGCGACAAGTCGATCACCGGGCCCACGCGTCGCTACGCCCTTCCGCTCGACGCGCCCTCGGTGCTGAACGCGATCATCACCGAGCTGTAGTCCGCGGGCGTCATTCGACCTCCGGCTGGAGTCCGGCCTCACTTCACGCGCCGTTCGCGGCGCTCGACCTTGGGAGAGATTCAGATGGCTGAGCGCATGCGGATCGAGAAGGACTCGATGGGCGACGTAAAGGTGCCCGCCAAGCGCATGTGGGGTGCCCAGACCCAGCGCGCGGTTGACAACTTCCAGGTCTCGGGCCGCGCGATGCGCCCCCGCTTCATTGAGGCGCTCGCCGCCGTGAAGTGGGCTGCTGCGCAGGCCAATCAGGACCTCAAGCTCCTCAAGCCCAAGCTCGCCGTCGCGATCCGTCGCGCGGCCGACGAGGTCATCGCCGGCAAGCACCCGGAGGAGTTCCCGATCGACGTGTTCCAGACGGGCTCCGGCACGTCGTCGAACATGAACATGAACGAGGTGCTCTCCAACCTGGCCAACATCGGGCTGGGCGGCAAGGCCGGCGCGAAGGCGCCCGTCCACCCGAATGACGAGGTCAACCTCGGCCAGTCGAGCAACGACGTGATCCCCACGGCGCTGCACCTCTCCGTGGCGCTCGCGTGCCGCGACGAGCTGATTCCTGCGATGAGCGCACTCTCCGTCGAGCTCATGTACAAGGCGAAGGAGTGGGACACCATCGTCAAGGTGGGCCGCACGCACCTGCAGGACGCCACGCCGGTCCGCATGGGCCAGGTGTTCATGGGGTACGCCGCGCAGATCGCGCACTCGTGCCAGCGAATCTCACTCGCCTACGACGGCTTGCTCGAGGTCGCCCTGGGCGGCACGGCGGTTGGCACGGGCATCGGCCGCCATCCCGAGTTCCACGTGAAGGCCATTGCGCACCTCGCCAAGAAGACCAAGCTGCCCTTGCGCGTGGCGCGCAACAGCTTCGAACAGCTCGCGGGCCGCGATGCCTGCGTGTTCTTCGCGGGCGCGCTGGGATCCGCGGCTGTGGCGCTCACGAAGGTCGCCAACGACATTCGCCATCTGGGCATGGGGCCGCGCTGCGGCTTGGGCGAGCTCAAGCTCCCGCCGGTGCAGCCTGGTTCGTCGATTATGCCGGGCAAGGTGAACCCGGTGATGGCCGAGAGCCTGCTCATGGCCTGCCAGCTCGTGCAGGGCTACGTCACGACCGTCAACGCGGCGGGCGCGGCCGGCAACTTCGAGCTCAACGTCACGCTGCCGTTGCTCGCCGACGTGTTGCTCGACGGCATTCGCGTGCTGTCCGGCGCAACGCGCGGTTTCAGCGAGCGCTGCGTGAAGGGCCTGGAAGTGGACCGTGAGCGCGTCGAGGCGCTGGTCGAGCAGAGTCTGATGCTCGGCACCGCCCTGGCGCCGCACATTGGCTACGACGCCGCCGCCGCTCTGGCCAAAGAGGCCTACAAGACGGGCCGCACCATTCGCGAACTGGCGACGGAGAAGGAACTCCTCCCGCCCGCGAAGCTGCGTGAGGTCCTCGATCTCACGCACATGACCAAGCCCGGCCGGTAGAGCGCTCACCGGTCCTGCCGAGCACGTGCGGCTTCGTGGATGCGGGGCGTGGGATTGCCGTCGTCGTCCTCGCGGGGGCCCTACCCCGCGTCGTCCTAGCCGGCTGCCCCACACCCTCGCCCCACGAACCCGATCGCCTTCGTACGAGCCCTCAT
>JAQBWE010000121.1 GCA_027625315.1 Planctomycetota bacterium | reverse complement strand
CAAGAGGACGCCGACGCACAGGCTCCCGGCCAAGACCCATGCAACCAGGGATCTGGCGCTTGCCCTGGCCCGGTGCATGAACCCTCCGACGGCACCCTCCCCGGCGCCAACCTCCGCGCGGTCAGGATAGTCCCCCCACGGCCCCCTCACGCGCCCCGGCCGCTCCCGAAGCGACGCCGCAACCAGCCGGCCTCCTCGATCCCAAGTCGTGCTGCCACAAGGAGATAGAGGGCTCCGAGCAGGCCAATGAGACCCAGAGTGAGGAGGCCCCGCGCCCACGGATCGACCACCGCACGGTCACCGACCAGCCAGAGGTCGCGTGCCAGCCAGGCGAGGACGCCCAGCACGGTGGCTGCGAGGCATGTCCGCAGGAGGAACGAGAAGCCCGGCCCGGAGCGGCCGCCGTAGCGGTGGCGCGCCAGGCCGCGCAGGGTCAGGTAGTTGGTTGCGGCGCCCGCCGCGACCGCGAAGGCCAAGGCCCGGACGCCGAGCCCGTCGAGCGCAAGCAGGGCGACGGCCAAGTTGACCGCGAGGCCCAGCAGCGCGCAGAGCATCGGCGTGCGGGTATCGCCGCGGGTCAGGAACTGTGGCACCGCGGCCTTCACGCCGGCATAGAAGACGATGCCCCCGGCATAGGCGCTCAGCACTTCGGCGACGAGCCTCGTGGCCCCGGCCTCGAACGTTCCACGCTGGTACACAAGCGCCACGATGGGCTCGGCCAGCACGAAGAGGCCGACGGCCGCGGGGAGCGCGAGAAACCAGTTCAACCGCAGCCCGCGGCGCACGAGGTCGTCAAGCCCGGCGGCGTCCGTCGCTGCGGCGCGGCGGGCGGCGGCCGCGAGCACGACCGTGCCCACCGCCACGCCCACGACGCCGATCGGCAGATGCACGAGTCGGAATGCGTAGTTCAGCGACGAAGCCCAGCCCCGCTGCTGCGAGGCGAGGATGGTCGTGACGACGACCATCACGTTCGTGCCCGCGAGTGAGAGCACCACCGGCCCCATGCGTCGCACGATCGTGCGCAGAGATGGGTCCCGCAGCCGCAGGTCGAGCTGCGGCCGGAACCGAAAGCCAATCGCGCGCAGGGCGGGCAGTTGCACGAGCAATTGGGCTGCGCCGCCCACCACGACGAACGCGCACCACACGATCGCCGCGTCGGACTCTTCCAAGCCAGCGACCAGGAGGCCCGTGCCGCACAGCACGGCGCTGACGTTGAAGAACACGGGCGCGAGCGCGGGCAGGAAGTAGCGCCGGTAGGTGTTGAGCACCCCCATCGCCACGCTCGCCCAGGCCACGAGCAACAGGAAGGGGAACATGATCCGGGTGAGCGTGATGGTGAGGGGCCGCCACTCGGCGGGCGCGTCCCAAGCGACGACGGACACGACGGCCGGGGCGAACACGATGCCCAGCAGCACGATGGCCGCGGCCACGGCACCCAGGGTGCCCAACACCCGCCGGGCGAGCTCGAAGGCGCGCGCCTCGCCCTCCTGCTCCTTGACCCGCGCGAACTCCGGCACGAACGCCGAGGCGAGCGCGCCCTCCGCGAAGAACTCGCGTAGGAGGTTCGGGATCCGGAAGGCAAAGACGTACGCGTCGGCCACGCCGCGGACGGCAAAGAGGGCCGCGAAGAGCGCCTCGCGGACGAGCCCGGTGACGCGCGAGCACATGGTCGCCGCGGCCACCTTGCCGGCCGGGCGGGCGACGGACTCCGGGGGATCGTCGGCCTGGGTCAGGGGAGTGCCTCCACCCCCCAAGATCGGTCGCCCTCGCCCCGGGGCGGAGCGGCGGAGGGCCGCCCCTTTAGCGGCGGAGCTTGGGATCCATGGCGTCGCGAAGGCCGTCGCCGACGAGGTTCAGCAAGGTGACCGTGATGAAAATGGCGACGCCGGGCACGGCGATCATGTGCCACTCGGAGTTCTGCCGGCCCATGTCGAGCATCTGACCCCAGGACGGCACGCTCGTGTCGCCCAGCCCCAGGAAGGACAGCGTGGACTCCGTAATGATGGCCGACGCCACCCCGAAGGTGGCCGAAACGATGACGGGGGCGATGGCATTGGGCATCACGTGCCGGAACAGGATGCGGCCGGAGGAGAGGCCCAGACTGCGGGCTGCGCCCACGTAGTCCTTGCTGCGCTCCCGGATGAATTCGCCGCGCACGAGGCGCGCAATACCGGTCCACCCCACGATGCCGATTGCGATCATGATCATGAAGATCGAGCGGTTGTCGAACAGCGCGATGATGGTCAGGATCAGGAACAGGCCTGGCACGGCCAAGACGATCTCGATGACGCGCATGATGAGCATGTCGGCCATGCCGCCGAAGAATCCGGCGATCCCGCCGACGATGAGGCCGATCGTCACATAGATGGCGACGGCCAGAATGCCGACCGTCAGCGAGATGCGGGTGCCGTAAAGCAGCTGCGCTAAGACGTCGTTGCCCGTCAGCGACGTACCGAGCACGTGGAACCCGCGCGAGGAGCGCTCAAGCGGACCACGGAAGCGGTCCACCGTGCCGCGCGGACTCTGCTCGCGATGGCCGAACGGGACGATGGCGAACACCGCGACGCGGTCGTCGTACGTGCGCAGCCGGGCCTCGAGTTCAGGCGAGGGAGTGGCGGCGAGCTGCGCCCGGAGCGCCTCGACCTCCTTCTCCATGCGCGCGCTCTGCTCGTGATAGTCGATGTACGGCTGGGAAGTCACCAAGCCGGCCGTCCCGAAGCCCTGCAGGATCGCCAAGACCGCAACGACGGCGCCGTAGATGCCCAGCGCGCGGGTCCGCATCCGCGCGCGGGGCTTGGCCTCCGTCACGATCAGTCGGATGAGGAGCCGGGCAATCCACCACGCGACCGTGGTGAACATCAGCAGATTGAAGAAGCGATCGACGCCGTTCTGCCAGTACAGCCGATCGAAGATCTTGGAGAACCAAGGCATCTCCAGCGCGCCGCCGGGCTCGCGCCACAGGAACGGCAGACCCGAGCAGATGACGGGTGCGAACACCGCCAGGTAGAACAGCACGCGCACGCCCCAGAGGCCCCACACGGCGGTGGCACGCTTGCTGAACTGCCGCGCGGCGATGGCCCACTGGGACTCGCCGGCCTGCATCGGCTGGGGTGCGGCGGCGCTCATGAGTACGACACCCGCGGATCGACCATGGCGTACAGGATGTCGGCGATCAGGAGCCCAACGAGCGTAAGCGCCGAGGAGAGCAGCGCCACGGCCATGACGACGTTGTAGTCCTTGTTCAGGATGGCATCGAGCATGGCCTTCCCGAACCCCGGGATCCCGAACACCGACTCGATGACCACGCTACCGCCGAGCAACACGGGCAGCGCCGTGCCCAGGAGCGTGATGAGCGGCATCATGCCGTTGCGCACGCCGTGCCGCCAGATGACGCGCTGGCGCGAACAACCCTTGGCGTACGCCGTGCGGATGAAGTCGCTCTGCATGACCTCAAGCATGCCCGAGCGCGCTTGGCGTGAGATGAACGCGAGGGAGCCGTACATGTAGCAAAGCAACGGCAGCCAGAGGTGGTAGAGCACGTCCTTGAACTGCTCCCACGTGTTGAGCTTGTGGGCATCCACACTCTCCCAACGCGTCACGGGGAACCAGCCCATGTCCACGGCCAGCCACTTCTGCACGACGGTCGCTGCCAGGAAGCTGGGGATGCTGTAGAGCATGAACAGCAAGACGGCCGAACCCTGATCGATGGGCTTGTTGTGGTTCGCCGCCCCCATCACGCCGAGCAGAACCGCGAGGATCCATGCGATCAGGAATGACGGCACGGCGAGCGTGAGGCTGTACTTCAGCTTGCCCAGAATGATCTCGGTGACCGGCTCGTTGCTCTTGAAGCTCTTGCCGAAGTCGAAGTTGAACAGGTTCTTCCAGTACTTGCCGAACTGGGTGTCGGTCAGGCGCAAGATCGTGCGCTCCCAGAAGTCATCGCGATACGTCCACCGGTCGGTCGTGCGCTTCTCTGCCCACCAAGCGCTCCAATTGGCGACCACGGGCGCGCGCGCCTCAGCCGGGGCGCCCGGCTCCCAGCCGAGGGCTGGCGTGTCCAGAAGTTGGTTCTCCAGATTGATCTGCCGGTCGCGTTCGACTTCGGCGTCGGAACGCTGCTTGCCCTTCTCGAGCATCGGCGGGTACTGGAACGCGCTTGTGCGCAGCCAGGCCAAGACGGCGTCCTGCTCCTCACCGGTCGTCGAGGCCAGCAGCTCGATCAGCGGCGGGACCGCGAACCGATCGAGATCCTCAAGACGCTCCGAGGCTTGCGTCACCTGCTTGATGCCGTGCTTGTTCTTGCCCTCAAGGCGAATCCGGATGAGCTCTTGCACCTCGGCCGGCTCGATCGCCACCCAACCGTTGACGAACAACGGGCGATTCAGGCCGAACTGGTGCCGGAAGATGCGCTCGCTCACGTTGCGGCCAGCGCGGCCCTCCATCTTGGCGCCGGGTTCGCCTCCCGCGGCCTGCCCCTGCCCCGACGACGGCCGCCCCGGGGCGAGCACCATCACGAGCCAGATTGCCATCGAGACCCCGAAGAACGTGGGGATCATGATGAGCAGGCGCTTGATGACGTAGGCGAACACCTAGAACGCTCCCCCCGTGCGCGGAGCACGCACCCCGACGAGGACGCGGACGGACGACGCGCGCATCGTTAGCGCTTCCGCGGCACGTAGACTGGCCACAGCCGCAGGAACGGCCGTGTGACCCACTGGTTGGCGGGCTCCAGGTCAGAGATCTGGCTCTTCCAGCTCGCGACCGGCATCTGCACGGTGAACAGGAACGTGTAGGGCTGCAACTCGTTGATGCGCCGGTGCACGGCGCCCTGCACGGCGATGCGCCCCTCCTCGTCGAACACCTTGCGGGCCTTCACGATGAGGTCGTCGACCTCGGCATCCTTGAACTCGATGTGGTTGCTCGACTTCGGCTCTTCGATCTGACTGGAGTGCCAGATCTGGGTGAAGTCGTTGTCCCAGCCGCTGGTGTTCCAGCCGAGCGCGCAGATCTCGAAGTTGCGGTCTTCGGTGACGTCCTTGAGGTACTGCGCCCACTGCAGCGTCTGGATCTCGATCTTGATGCCGATCTTCAGGAGATCTTCCTTGAAGATGTCGAAGACGATGGGGAACGAGGACCCGCCGCTGGGGTACTTGGCAACGACCTCGAAGGCCTTACGCTGCCCGTCGATCTCCTTGTCGAGCACGCCGTCGCCGTCGGTGTCTTCCCAGCCCGCTTCCTTGAGCAGCGCGCGCGCCGTGTCGAGATCGAACGCGAGCGGGGTGACGTCCTGGGGCGCCGTCGGAGCGTTCCAGTACGAGGGCCCCGTGATGATCTTGCCCTTGCCGGCATTCACGAGCTCCAGCATGCGCTCGCGATTGGCCGCGTGGGTCATCGCACGGCGCACGAGCGGATCCTTGAAGATCGGATGCGTGCACTTGTAGCCGATGTACGCAAAGCTGGAGGCCCACGCCCACGTGCGCTCGATCTTGCCTTCCTTCCAAGCATCCAGCGTCTCGACCTGCTTCTCAAACTGGGGAATCAGGTAGCTCTGGTACGCGAAGTCGCCGGCCTCGAACTTGGTCTGAGCGGCGCTCTGGCTGTCGATGATCTGCATCACGCGCGTCTTGACGTTGGGCAGCGGCCCCCAGTACTCCGGGAAGCGCTCGCAGACGACGACGTCTTCCTTGCGGAACTCCCGCACGTAGTAGGCGCCGGTACCCACGAAGTGGTAGCCCTTGCCGAACCAGTGCTCGTTGATCTGCTGGCCGCGTGTGGCCTCTTCGATCTTGTTGCCGTTCTCGTCGTAGCCGTACACGAACTCAGGCACGGGCCGCACGAGCTCGAGGTTCGAGCCGATGGCCGTCCACGTCGGATCGCTCCAGTGCATGATGAAGCAGTGGTCATCGACGAGCTCGACGCGCTCAAAGCCCTCGAAGTACGACCGGGTGTGAGACGCGTTGACCGTGGGGTCCATGACGGCGTTCATCGTGAACACCCAGTCGCGCGCCGTGAACTCGTGCTGACCCTTCAGATGCGGGTACTTCGCGAGATCCACCTGGGGGGTGTGCCAACGCACGCCGGGTCGCAGCCAGATGATCCACTGCTTACGGTCTTCTGAGTGCTCGACGCGATAGGCCAAGGCGGGCTTGTAGCGGTAGCCGTTCTTGGTGTGCGTGTCCGCCAAGAACTCGCTGCAGTACTGGCGGATACGGGTGTTGAAGTCGCTCTCGTTCAGCGTGATCGCATTCGTGTCGGGCGGGTTCGAGCCGTACCAGAAGGTCAGCTTGCCTTCGGGATCGGCCCGCGGATCGTCGATGGAGATCGCCTCGGGCTCGTCGAGGTCGGGCTGCAGGAAGTTGTCGCCGAGGCTGCCCCACAGCTTCGCGGCGCGACCCTGGACCCACGGCGGCGGGGTGTCGCCCCAGGCGTAGGCCTCGGGCTTCTTCGCCTCGGGCTGGGTGACGATGCCGCTGCCCTCGCCGCCCCCGCCCTTGATCTTGTCGGCGAGACGCTCGATCGCGCCGGAGGAGCGCTGGGTGGCTTCCTCCATGCCGCTCACTTTGGTGATCAGCCGTTCGATCTTGTCTTCGAGCTCGGTCCGCTGCCAGAAGACCAGCGCGACCCAGAACGCCAAGATGGCGAAGGCCAGGATCTTCAGGACGGATAGGAAGGGGTTCTCACCCACGCGCGCCTCCCTCTGGCGCCCCGCCGGTTTGGTCCGGGGCGTGGCGCGGATCCTACCGGTGCGCGCGACAGGGGGTCAAGGCACGCCCCGGCGCTGGCGGCAATCAGCAGGTCTCGTCGCTCTCGCTCGCGCGCTCACGCCGTCGCAGCGCTTCCGCGTGGGCGCGCAGCAGTCCCAGCGCCTCCTCCGGCGCCACCGGCTCGTGCGCGGCGAGTCCCGCCGGATGGTCGGCGAGGGGCACGAGAGCGTCCGGAGGACCGCGCAGCCAGACGGCGACGAACTGCAGGGCTGGGATCTTGAGCAAGCGCAGCTCGTGATCGCCGTCCGACTCGTACCGCTCCGCGGCGGCGACGGCCTCCATCGTGGCCAAGCCGAACGGCCCCTTCGACACCGACAGCAGCTGGGGCGTGCCCCCCTCCTCGGCGAGGCGGTGCTCGACTGCATGCACCTGGGTCTCGTCCACCTGCACGAGGGCGCGCCAGCTCACGAGCCTGGCGTCTTCGAGCGTCGCTCCGTCGGCCAGCTCATCGCGCCCCAGCGCGTACACGGGATGGGGCGCCGTCGCCTGCGGCGTGCTCTCGAAGCGCCACGCGAGGAAGTCCGCGCCGGCGCGCGTGCTGGCCAGGCGGCTCAGGCTCTCGGCCAGGGCATCGTCGTAGCCCTCCGGCGGCGGGCGTTGGTGGATCGTCATGGCGTCCCCCTACTCCTTGGTCCAGTACGTCCAGCCCCAGTCGGCACCGTGCTGGTACACGTTGGGAAACGCTTGGTGCGCCACGAGCGCGTCGCCGTACCAGGGGTCGGCCACGTGGAGCAGGCCGCCCTCGTCGCTGAAGCCCACCACCGCGACGAAGTGGCCGCCACCGCCAAACCACTTGAGCAGCACGGCGAGCGGTCGCCCGGCGGCCACCTCAGCGCGGGCGAGGTCGAACTCTGGCTTGCCCTGGGCCTTCTTGCCCGCGTAGTGGCCCAACTGCTCCAGCGCCCCGTAGATGACATGGGGCACGTTGCAGGGACCTTGCGCGCCGTCGCCACAGCAGTCGTCACGACCGAGCTGCGCATCGACGATCGCGCCCTGCGTGGCGTCCACGTCGTCGCGGAAGAAGCGCGCTACGGCGAGCGAAACCGCGGCCCAGCACCAGTTCGTCTGCTCCTGGCGCACGAGCTCGTATTCGAGAACCTTGACGTCGCCGTCCTCGTCGCTCTCAAACACCTTGAGGTGCAGGGGCTGAAAGGAGAGCAGCTCACCCATGACGCACGGCGTCCTCGTCCTCGCAGGGCGCGGGGTTGGCGGCAGCACGCGTCATGCGAGCGCCGGCCCTGCCAACGCAGCCCGGATCGCGGCCTCGTCGCGCCGCATGGCATCGAGGATCGCACTCATCAAAATGCCCTCGTTCGCGCCGCGCTCTGCGTCAGCCGCGTGGTGGAGGGCCACGAGATTCCAGTCGTGGTCGAACACGGGACTTCCGCTGGACCCCCCCGCTGTCGGCGTCTTGTAGAACACCTGCGGCGGTTCCACGGAGTGCAGCTCATTGTCGTGCAGCGACACGTGCGGCGGCAGCCCACTGGGGTGTCCGATCACGTTCAGGCGGGCGCTCGGGTCATTGGCATCGGGATCGCAGCCCAGCGGGGGCGCAGCACGCGCATCGCGCGGGGCCTCGATCTCAAGCAGCGTTGCGTCCAAGTCCTTGGGCGCCGAAGTCCAGAGGTAGCGCAACACCTTCAAGTGCACGGCCTCTTCGGCCGCCACGCCGGCGAGGAACGTCACGCCGCAGCGTCCAGGCGGCACCGGCTTGGGCCAGCCCGCGAGCAGCGCTTGGTCGTGCGTTGTGACATGCGCGTTGGTGAGCACGAAGTGGCGCCCGGCATAGCTCTCGTCCAGCCAGGCGCCATCGAAGAGGAAGCCCGTGCCCACGCCCTTGTCGCGCCGCGGACCGATGCGCACCACGCAACGAGCGCGCTCAAGCGCGTCGTGCAACCAGCTCAGCGGCTGGTACGTGGTCTCGCCAAATACGCGCTCCAGATTGCGCAGCGTGCCCTCGCGGGGATCGAGCGGCGTCGGCTCCTGTGGTCGCCCGCCGCGTTCTGGGAGCGCCCGCGCGCCGCCCTCCGCCAGCCGCGCGGAGAGCAGCGGCAACAGGTCGCTGCCGGGGCGCTCCTCCGCGCACAGTCCCCACACGCGCTGCAACTGGTGCAGGGTAGAGCGCACGCCAAAGGCGGTCTGGTCTGGATGCTCCAAGTAACGCACGAGCGCCTCACGCGCCGGGCCCGACCGACCGCACGCGAGATGGCTCTCCGCCACGTTGGCGTGATCCCAGACGGCGAGTCCAGTCGCATCTCGCGCCGCCGCGTCCTCGATGAGCGCCGTAGCCAGCGCGCGCGCTTCGGCGGCGCCCGCTTCGTCACCAGCCACGCGCGCCGCCATGGCGTTCAGCGCCATCAGGTTGACGGCGCACCGGCGCCAGTCCCCCAAGCGCTCGGCGTACCCGCGGCGATACGCGGCCCGCGCCGCGTCGAGATCGTGTTGGCGCGGCTCCGTCGGCTGGGGCCGGGCGGCGATGTAGAGGTCCTTGTAGGCCCGGCCGAGCAGGCCCAGGCACTCACCGAGCTCGGCGCGCGCCTCCGGCGTGGCCCCCGGAGCCGCTTCGAGGGCGGCCTGCTGGACCCGCAAGGCGACGATCGCCTCGGTCGCCCGGCCCTGCTCCAGGAGCGCTTGGATGCGCTGCCGCGCGACCGTGAAGTCACGCTGGCCGCCGGCCTGGAGCGCCGTGGCGA
>JAQBWE010000120.1 GCA_027625315.1 Planctomycetota bacterium | reverse complement strand
CCCTACCCCGCGTCGTCCTAGCCGGCTGCCCCACACCCTCGCCCCACGAACCCGATCGCCTCCGGACGCACCCTGATCCCGCGTTCGCACGCGGGATCGCGGCGCGCGTCGCTCCTAGTCCGTCGTGGGAGGGGCGAACGCTTACCCCGGCGGCTAGGCGTCGTCCTCGTCGCCGTCCTTGTCCTTCTTGTCGCGCTTGCCCTTGCGGCCGCGCTTGCCGTGCTTGCCACGCTTGCCGTGCTTGCCACGCTTGCCGTGCTTGCCGCGCTTGCCGTGCTTGCCGCGGGCTTCCTTGGCCTCGTCGCCGCTCACGGCGCCGTCGCCATTGGCATCGGCCTTCACCATCCGGGTCCAGACCTCGGCCGAGACTTCGTCGCTGGTGAGCGTGCCACTGCCGTCCTTGTCGAGCTGCTCGAACGAGGGGCGCTGGCCGCACTTCCTGCCTTCGCCTTCGCCCGCGTGGGCCGGTCCAGCCATGATGGTGGCCACCGCCAGCGCGGCGACCAGGGAGAGTAGGGTCTTCATCGTGTACTCCAGGGAGGGGTGCCCGGCGTCTGCCGGGCGTGGGGGCTTCAACCCCCTCAGACCCGGCGGGCTTCGGCTTCGTCTTACGGTCCTCTAAAGTCGCCTTGGGGCACGGGCACGACGAAGTCCTCATGAGCTCGGCCGGCCGGCTCGGGCCTATGAATCGGGCTCTCCCGGCCGCAGGTCGCGCGTTACCTGAAGTATCTGGGCTAGAGTGACCCCGCATGGGCCGCGTCTTCCTCTACAGCCTCACGATCTTCATAAGCGCGTTCCTGCTCTTCCAGGTCCAGCCGCTGATCGGCAAGTGCATCCTGCCCTGGTTCGGCTCGACGCCGGGCGTGTGGACGACGTGCATGCTGTTCTTCCAGTTGCTGCTTCTGGGCGGCTACGCCTACGCCCACTTGCTCGTGAGCCTGCTCTCGCCCACCCGTCAGGCGGTCGTGCACGCCGTGCTGCTCGGCTTCGCCGCGGTGCTCCTGCCCATCACGCCGTCGGAGGCGCTCGTCCCCGAGGACGGGAGCGCGCCGGTGGGGGGCATCCTGCTCGTACTCGCCGCAAGTGTGGGTGTGCCTTACCTCGTGCTGTCCGCCACGGGCCCTCTCCTCCAGGGCTGGTTCGCGCGCCTGCACCCAGGGCGCTCACCCTATTGGCTCTACGCGCTGAGCAACGTGGGCTCGCTGCTCGCGCTCGTGACCTATCCGGTGTGGGTGGAGCGCGCTTGGGGGCTGGAAGCGCAGACGCTGATCTGGTCGGCGGGTTTTGGAGCCTTCGCGCTGCTCGCCGCTGGCTGCGCTTGGACGCTGCACCGCGGCCGGGCTGCTCCGGCGTCGGCCGCACTGGAGGGTACGGGCACGTCGGCTGGCATCGGCCGCGCCGCGCTCTGGTTCGCCCTCTCGGCCGTGGGCTCCGCGCTGTTGCTCGCCACGACAAACCAGATGTGCCTGGACATCGCGGTCGTGCCGTTCCTGTGGGTCGTGCCGCTGGCCCTCTACCTGCTCTCGTTCATCTTCACCTTCTCGCATGAGCGGCTGTACGTCCGGGCGGTGTTCCTCGCCCTGCTGCCACTCGCGCTGTGGTACGCCTACGCGCTGCTCACGGAGGGCGTGGACGCCGAGATCGACGAGCAGATCATTGGGTACTCCGTTGCGCTCTTCATTGCATGCGTCTGCTGCCATGGCGAGCTGGCCCGCGCCAAGCCGCACCCGCGCCAGCTGACGCTGTACTTCCTCATCGTCTCGGCGGGCGGCGCGTTCGGTGGGCTGCTCGTGGCGCTCGTAGCCCACAACGTGTTTCCCGATTTCTACGAGTTCCCCATCCTGCTTGCCACGACCTACGCGGTCGTGCTGATGTCTGTGTTCCGGGATCTGGGTGTCGCGCCGGCGGAACCGCGTAGCACGCTCAGTGGCGCGCTGCGGGTGATCCGCATTGCGCTCGTGCTGTTCGTCATTCTGTACGTCACCGCTCGGGTCTTGGACATCGACACGTGGCTCGGAGAGAAGCCCAAGCCGAAGGATCTCGCGGACGCCAAAGACTGGTTTGGCGACATGCGGTTCTGGCTACTCCTGCCCGTCGTCGCGGTACCGCTGCTCAGCGAGCAGCGCCGCCAACTCCTGAAGGTGCGCTTTCAGACGTGGTGGACGCGCTGGGCGACCCACGGCGTCATTGCCGCGGGCATCGTGTCGTGCTTCGGGCTCGTCGCCATGGTGGCTGCGGCTGGCTGGGTGATGCGCGCGCCGCAAGCCCGGCAGATTGCCGCCGCGCGCAACTTCTACGGCACGCTGGCGCTCAAGGAGTATCAGGCGGGCAAGGAGATGCACGACTGGACGCTGCGGCACGGCCGGATCATGCACGGCTTCCAGTACAAGACGTATCCCGGCTGGCCCACGTCCTACTACGGCCCCGACAGTGGCGTCGGCCGCGCCATCCGCCATCACCCCGAGCGCTGGACGGAGGGCCGGCCGTTCTCCATCGGCGTCGTCGGCCTCGGCACCGGCACTCTGGCGGCCTACGCCAATGCGCGCGTCAAGCCCGTGCATCGCTGGAGCCAGCGTGATCACTACGCCGAGGAGCGTCGGCGCTATCCGGGCGACATCGTGCGCTACTACGAGATTAACCCGTTGGTTGACGCGTGGGCGGATACGTACTTCACGTATCTCTCAGACGCCCGCAAGCGCGGCGCGGATGTGGCCGTCTATCTCGGCGACGCCCGGCTCGTGATGGAGCGGCAGGTCGCGCGCGGGGAACTGCAGGGCTTCGATGTCCTGGCGGTCGATGCGTTCTCGAGTGACGCGATCCCGATCCACCTCCTCACGCGCGAGAGCTTCGCCATCTACTGGCAGCATCTCAAGCCCGATGGCGCGCTGGCGATCCATGTCACGAACCGATTCATCGACCTCGAGCCCGTCGTCGTGGCATTGGCCGAACACGCCGGCAAGCCGGTCGTCTACATCGAGAACCGTGACGATGACGACTTCGGCACGAGCAGCAGCGACTGGATCGTGGTCACCAGCAACGAGGCGTTGCTGGCCGATCTGCGCAAGTTCCAGAAGGCACTGCCTGGGGCGGGACCGCTGTGGACCGACGACTACAGCAGCGTCTGGGACCTGCTCAAGCGCAAGCAAGAGGACGATGACGATGCGCCAGCCGAGCCCAGCGCGGGCTGGCTCCACTCGGCGTGGAGCCGAGCCAGCGCATGGGGCGGGCAGGTGCGCAAACGCCTCCGGCTCGACGAACCGATCTTCGCTTCGCTGCGCGGTCCGGAGCCCGAAGAGGCAGATGACTCCGACGACTGAGCGTCAGCGACCGTCGGTGGAGCGCAGGAACGGTGTGCGCGCGAGCACCGCGTGAAACGCGTCGGGCGCGAAGGGCAGGCGAGCGCGCAGTCGGACGGCATGGCGATCCGCGCCTTGCTTGCCGCCAAGTAGGACCGTGAAGTCGAGGCCGCCCTCGTCCGCAGCGAGGCGCGGCCTGAGGGTGGGAGGACCGAGCCGCTCTGACGACCAAGGGCGGACCTCGACGGACGGAATCTTCCCCTCGGGCTCGGGCAGGAAGGCCACGAACTCGAAGGTAGGGGTGGTGAGCGCGACCCGGCCAAACCACGGCACGACCAAGTACGTCCCGCCCGGCAGCGTGCCGGTGCGCGTGGCGGGAGGCTTGGGCTGGCCGCGGCGGCTCTTCGTGGAACTCGTGTCGTCGGGCGTGCGCAGGTCCACGCCCAGCAGGGGCAGGTCCGTGTGCAAGACCCCGGCTGCGAACTCCGGCTCGCGTTCGCTCGTACGCGCGACGAAGCCCGCCGTCGTGCGCCACTTGCTCGGACGTGCGTGCGCCGCGGCCATACTCGGTCCGATGTCGTCGCGCAGGATGTACGTGACCGGCACGAGGACTACTGCGGTTGAGCGGCCGAGGACATGCACGTGATCGACCACCGGTTGGTCGGCGCGGGCCCAGGTGCGGGCGACGAACGCTGCGAAGCGGTCGGCGTCCAGCGCCGAACGGCGCAGTCCGCCGCCGGTTGCACGGCGCACGATCGGACCGACGTGATCCAGGCCCGGCTGGGCGTAGGACGCGAGCCGCAGGCCCACGAACTGGAAGGCGTTCTCGGGGTACGGAGGCGCAGCGGGACCGGCGCCCACGAAGTTCCGCGCGGCCGAACGCAGCGTGATGGCGTCGCCGTCGGCCGCGCTGCCGCCGCGAATGACCTTCACGTACTTGCCGGCGTAGCTGTTCCGCATGGCAGTGCAGCCCGGGTACAGGTCAAACCACGAGGACGTCCACTCGGCCACATTGCCGCACATGTGATGCAGGCCGCACCACGACAGGCCAGCCGGCAGGCTCTCGACGGACAGCGTCGTGGTCTCGTGCCGCTCATCCACCACGAGGCCACCCCAGTTCGCGCGACTCGCGTCGGCGGCCCAGGCATCGCCCCAGGGGAACACGCGGGCGTCGGCACCGCGCGCGGCCCACTCCCACTCCGCCTCCGTCGGAATGTGCATGCCGGCCCACTCGGCGAGGCGCTCCGCGTCGTCGTAACTGACGTCGCGCACAGGGTGGTCCTCCATGCCGCGCGGCGGCTGCATCCCCGGCCAGTCGCGGGGCGGGCGCAGGGTGAAGAGGCGCAGGGTCAGCCCGGCCGGCAGGGGTTCGCGTCGTAGGCGCCAGCCGGGTGGCTGCCCTGACCCACGAAGGTGCCGACGAAGAACGCGAGCCGTGCCATGGGCGCGTCCGCGGGCGGAGCGTCCTCGGCCCGGGCGCCGCCGGGTTGGGAGCAGACCGCGGTGAGGAGCACGCCCGCTGCCAAGAGCAGCGTGGCGCCCCGGGTACGCGCGAATCGGGCGACGTGGTGCGTAGGCATGGTGGGGAACTCCTGGGCGTGTGGCGCGGGCGCAACCGTAGCAGGCTGGTGCTCCGGTCGCAGGTGGAGGTCGCCCGGGTAGGATGACCAAGGTCCCCGTGGAGGCCGCCGTGAGCGCTTGGCGTCAGATTCCCTGTTTCCTCTTGGTCCTGGGCGCGTTCCTCGCTCCGGTGCTGGCTGAGGACGAGCCGACACCCGAGAAGAAGACCTACGGCACCCGCGTGGGCGAGGGCGTCGGCCGTGAGCAGATGTGGCCGGCGCCGACCGCGGTGGACTGGGCCAAGCCCGTCCTGCTGCGCTTCCAGCGCACGTGGGAAGACGCCCTGGCGGTGTCACGCGAGACAGGCAAGCCGATCTTGTGCTGCATCAACATGGACGGCGAGATTGCCAGCGAGCACTACGCGGGCGTGCGCTACCGCGAGCCGGAGATCGCCGAGCTCTACAAGCCGTACGTCTGTGTGATCGCCTCAGTTTACCGCCACGCCCCGCGCGACTACGACGACCAAGGTCGGCGCATCCTGTGCCCGCGCTTTGGCAGCGTCACGTGCGGCGAGCACATCGCCATCGAACCGATCCTCTTTGAGAAGTTCCTCGACGGCCAGCGCGTGGCGCCGCGGCACATCATGGTGGATCTCGACGGCAACGAGATCTTCGACGCCTTCTATGTGAACGACACGGCCGGCGTGTTCGACCAGATCCGCGACGGGCCGGAGAAGGTCCCGCCGCCGCGGCCTGAGACCGTGCGCGGCGATCGGCCCCTGGTCGAGCGCGTGGCCAGCCGCCACATCGATGACCGGGAGGCGGTGGAGTCGGCCTACGAGGGCGGAGATGAGGCCACGCGGCGTCAGCTGCTGGAAGCCGCAGCGAAGAGCGCCAGCGCGGCGCCCCTGGATCTCGTGCGCCTCGCCGTGTTCGGGCTCGATGTCGAAGCGGCCAAGCTCGCCCGCGAGGCCCTCGCCAAGACGGACACCCCGGCAGCCACTGAGCTGATTTCCGATGCGCTGCAGGCGCCGCTTGCCGACGCGGAGCGCGCCGCACTGATCGGCGCGCTCAAGCGCCTCGGCGGCGCCTCCTCGCTCGCGCGCTGGCTCGCCGGCGTGCACGGCGGACTGGCCGCCAGTCCGGACCTCGTCGACGCGGAGGCCTGGGAGGAAGCGCGTCGCACCGGCACGTATCCCGCGCCCGTGCGCTCCGAGGATCCGCTCGTGCTACGAGCCGAGGACGCCGCGCGCGCCGCCGAGATCCGCCCGGAAGATCCCGCGCCGCGGCTGGACTTCGCGGAGGCGACGCTGGCGCTGGCGCTCGAGACCGCGCGCACCTATGCAGCGAACCCGCGGCGCGGCGAGAAGGTCGCCGCGCATCTCTTTACCGACGCGCGCCGCGCGGCCCTCGAAGCGGAGAGCCTCGGGGCAACTGGCTGGCGACCGGACAGTGTGCTGGCGCTCTCGGCGTACTACGCAGGCGATCTGCCCGAGGCCTACACGCGCGCGGAGGCCGCCATGCGTACCCTGCCGCCCGGGCTCGGGGATTGGCAGTCCATGGCGCTCGTGACCGTGTTCGCGGAGTCGCGCTGGAAGGCCATCAAGCAGGCCGTGCGCGACAACAAGGAGTGGCCTCCGGCGTACCTGGCCGATCTCGACGCGGCGTACTCGATCCTGCGCAAGCACCCGCTGGGCACCGACGATCAGGTCACGTGGCACTACGAGCTGCTCATGTGGCTGGGCGCTGGCGCGAAGGCCATCGGCGTGCTGCACGACGGCATCGAGCGCTTCCGCGACTCCGCAGCGCTGCATCAGCGCCTGCGCGAGCACGTCGTCGGCCGCCGCGGACCCGCCGGGCTGGAGCAGGTCTACGCGAGTCTGCTGGAGCAGTACGACGATCCCGCGCGCTTGGCGGCGTACGCCGGGCTCGCGTCGATCCTCGCCGGCGATCACTACCGGCGGCGGCGCGACTTCGAGCAGGCGCTGGCGGCATACACGCGCGGCATCGCCCTGTATGAGCGCGCGATCGCCGCGCACGAGGCTCACGCCGAAGGCGGCACCCTGGCGATTGCTCTCACACTGGGCGCCCGCGCGCGGGTGCACTACGAACTGGGTGACGACACGGCGGCCTTAGCGGACATCCTCAGCTCCTACGCCCGCGGCCCGAGCATGGCGGGCACGCGCGACGGCATGAACGTGACGCCGGGCGAGACGGGCCAGATGCTCCTCGCCCGCATGAAGACAGCGGACGAGGCGGCCGCTGCGCGCCTCGAGGAGGCCCTCAGCAAGCTCGATCAGGACTTGCTGGTACCGGACGCCGGCCTGATGGGAGATGGCGGGCGGTGAGCGACGTCGCCGCCGTGACGGCCCGCATCGAGCGGGAGAGTTCGTTCTTGCGCACCGTGGTGCAGGAAGTCGAGCGCGTGATCGTGGGTCAGCGCAAGCTACTCGACAGCCTGCTCATTGGCCTGCTCGCCGACGGGCACGTGCTGCTCGAAGGCCTGCCTGGCCTGGCGAAGTCGATGGCCGTCGAGTCGATGGCCGGTGCCCTGGGCGGCACGTTCCGCCGCATTCAGTTCACGCCGGATCTGCTGCCGTCCGACTTGCTCGGCACGCAGGTGTTCAACCCCAAGTCCGGCGAGTGGTCCGTCCGGGAAGGGCCCGTGTTCGCGAACTTCGTGCTGGCAGACGAGATCAACCGCGCGCCTGCCAAGGTGCAGTCGGCGCTGCTCGAAGCCATGCAGGAGCGCCAGGTCACGCTGGCGGGCGAGACGCGCCCGTTGCCGCGGCCGTTCCTCGTGCTGGCCACGCAGAACCCGGTCGAGATCGAGGGCACGTATCCGTTGCCTGAGGCGCAGATCGATCGGTTCATGCTGAAGGTCGTCGTGGAGTATCCGACACGCGAAGAGGAGCCCCGCATCATCGAGCGCATGGTGCGTATCACGGAACAGCCGCGCGTTCGCGCGGTCGCCACGCCTCAGGACGTGCTCGCCGCGCGCGCGCTCGTAGACGAAGTACACGTGGATCCAAAAATCCTCACCTACGTCGTGGATTTGGTGTTCGCCACGCGCGAGCCGGCGCAGGCCGGCCTGCCCGCGCTGAGCTCGCTCTTGCTCTACGGGGCCTCGCCGCGTGCGTCGATTGCACTCGTGCGCGCTGCGCGCGCCCACGCGCTGCTCCAGGGCCGCGGCTACGTCACGCCGCACGACATCAAGGCGGTTGCGATGGAAGTGCTGCGCCACCGCGTCATCACGACCTACGAAGCCGAGGCGGAGGGACTGTCCTCGGAGAGCGTCGTGCAGGACATCCTCGACGCCGTGCCGGTGCCGTGAGGGTCGAGGCGGGCGCCCCGGCCGACCCGCGGCTGGACGAGATCCTGGCCGAGGTGCGGCGCATTGACGTGCAGGCCCGTCGGCTCGTGACGGGCGTCATGGCCGGCGGCTACCTCTCGGTCTTTCGCGGTGCGGGCATCGAGTTCGCTTCGGTACGGGAGTACGAAGAGGGCGACGATCCGCGCGCGGTGGACTGGAACGTCACAGCGCGCGTGGGCCGCCCATTCGTCAAGACTTACGTCGATGAGCGCGAGCTCACCATGATGTTCGTGCTCGATCTCTCGGCCTCGATGCGGGCGGGGCTGGGGGCGTACACGGCGCGCCAGCTGGCCGCCCGGGTCTGCGCGTTCCTTGGCCTCTCGGCGGCACGCCACGGCGATCGCGTGGGTCTCGTGGCGGGCGCGCACGGCGTGGACGGCTTCGTGGCGCCGCGCAAGGGGCGCGCCCACGCACTGCGCATCGTGCGCGACTGCCTAGCGCTTGCGCCGGGCGGAGCGGGCACCGACCTGGGCCCGCTGCTGCGGTTCACAACGAGCGCCGTGCGCAAGCACGCGATCGTGTTCGTGTTGTCTGACTTCCTGGACTCCGGCTGGGAGCAGCCGCTGCGGATCTGTGCGCGGCGGCACGACGTCGTGGCCGTGCGGATCATGCCCGCGGAGCTCGAGCTGCCACGCGCGGCCCTCCTGCGCGTGCGCGATCCGGAGTCCGGGGCCGTCCGCTTGGTCGACTCGACCAGCGCGCGCGTACGCGCCGCCTACGCTGCGCGGGTGGCCGCGTGGGACACGGCGACCACGCGTGCGCTGCGCAAGGCCGGCGTAGACCGGCTCGATATCCCCGTACCCCGCGTGCGCGGCGGCGCCGACCTCGCGCGCCCGATCCTTGGATTCTTCCGCATGCGGGAGCTACGGGGCGCGAAGCGATGAGACTCGCGGCCGCGCTGCTGGGCTGCCTACTTCTGGTGGGGGGCTGCGGCGAGCCCGTGGCATTTCCTCCGGGTGACCTGTTCATCGGTCTCGCGCCGGAGGCGCCGCGCGTTCGTCCGGGGGCGGGCATCCCGTTGACCGTGACGCGCGTCTGGCGCACCGACCATGAGCCGGCGCCTTGGGATGACGCCGTGCTGGCACCGCTTACGTTGCGCGACGAACGCATCGCCACGACCACGCTGGGCGGGCGCGTCATGGAGCAGCGCCACTACCGGGCCTACGCCTTCGCGCTTAAGGACGTCGTCGTCCCGGAGATCGTCTTCGCGGCGCACAGGGATGGCGTGCTGTCGGTGGCGCGCTCGAAAC
>JAQBWE010000119.1 GCA_027625315.1 Planctomycetota bacterium | reverse complement strand
CGGGGGCCCTACCCCGCGTCGTCCTAGCCGGCTGCCCCACACCCTCGCCCCACGAACCCGATCGCCTTCCTACGAGCCCTCATCCTGCTTCCGGACGGGGTTGAGCCAGCCGAGTCGGCTTCTCCACTTTGGAATGAGGTGAGCGCATACCGTGGCAGCAGTTCCGCGACGGGACGAACGCGACGGGACGAACGCGACGGGACGAACGTGTACGGCCGTGCGGCTACTCTTCAGTCCCGAGGTCGGGCGGTAGGGCCGCGAGCAGCCGGCGCGCGCGCGGGCTGTTGCTCACCTCGAGGCGTTTCGTCGCGAGCTCGTAGGCGAGCTCGAAGCGGCCCTCCCGGGCGGCCGCTTCCGCGAGGAAGATGAACACCTGCGGGTAGAGCGGCGGTCCGCCGCTCGGATCCCGTCCGAGCTCCAGCGCCTTGACCAGCAGGTCGTAGCGGTCCGTGGCGCCCTGTTCCTTGCCATCCACGTACTCAAGCGCGGCCGCGGCGTCGTAGGCGAGCTTGGCGCCGCCCGCGGGCGGCGTCGGAGCGGTGCGCAGTGCGTCCAGGGCATGGCGCGCCGCCGTGCGAGCCCAGAGCATGCCGCGACTGCGCTCGGGCTTCTCGTAGGTCGCGAAGTCCTCGAGCAGCAGCTGCGCCACCACGAACTGGATGTCGGGCTCGCTGCGGACGGCCAGATAGGTCTCCGCAACCGTGACGTAGTCGGGCAGGTCATCGGCATGGCCCGCGAGACTCGCGCGGCGCGAATCGAAGATGCTCTTGAGGATGCTCTCGTGCACATGCTGGCCGTGATGCCCGCACTTGACGGCGGAGGCGAGCATCGCGGCGGCCTCGACGGGTCGCGCCGCCTGGCGCAGGGCCTCACCTAGGTACGCGCGCCGCAGGCCATCGCCGGGGTTGTCCGCCACCGCCGCCTCAAGCAGCGCTACGGCATCGGCGCCTCGCTTGGCGACGACGTAGGCCCAGCCGCGGCGCAACTTCACCAACGGGTCCTCGGCGCGACCGTCGGGCAGCGTGCCGAGCCAATCGCCAAAGGCGCCTGCGTCTTCGAAGTAGCCGGGCTTGCCGATGGTCTCGACCAGCTTGTCGAGCGCGCCGCCGATGCGGCCCTCGCCCTGGGCCTCGAGCAACCTGCGGCGCAAGTCCGGCAGGCTGTCTTCCGCATAGGCCACGACGACGAGCCCGGCGGTGAGCCCGGCGCACAACAACGTGAGTGCGAGCGCGCGCATCAGCGGTCCTCCCCCTGCAAGAGGGCCTCGAGGGCGCCGTACCAAGTGGTCGGCGCATCGTCGAACTCAGGCTGCTCGTCACCGAGCACACTCTGCAGGGCGCGCTTGGTGTCGTTGCTCTCGAGCGGGTCACCCAGCGCGGAGCCCACGATGCTCAAGATGAGTGGCACGGGTCCGCTTCGCGCGCGGGCCAGCGCGATCGCCCCGGCGATGCGCACGCGCTCCGCACGCCACGTGCCGAGTCCCGCCACGATCGCGTCGACGTGCTCGCGCACGGTCTCTTCGGGAGCGCGGAGCAAGGCGGCGCGGAGCGGACCGGGGAGGCCCGAGACGAGCGCGCTGCCGAGGTCAACCGTCGAACCGGAGGTCCGCCCGGAGACCCGCTGGGCTCGGGCCACTTCGGCCTCGCGTCCGCTCGTCCAGTCCGCCGGCACCCTGGCGGTCAGTGCCCGGCGATCTTTGGCAAGCAGCAGCGCCTCGTAGGCGTGCGGCCGCTCGCCTTCCGGCAGATCCCCGATGTCCGGCGCCGCGGCGTCCGCGCCCACACCGGCCCAGCGCCGAAGCACCGCAGTGCGCGTGGCTTCATCCGGCGCACGCAACAGGACGCGCGTCGCGGCCCAGACACCAGAAGCGCGCTCGGCGGCGAACAGCGTCTCGATCCACGCGAGCGCCTCGGCCGGCTGATCCTCCGGATAGAGGATGCTCTCCTCGGCGGCCATGCGCAGAACCGGCACCTGCAGATCATGTGTGTGTCGTAGCGCGCGGATGAGCGCGAGGCGCCGATCCGCCGCACGGCACTCGTCGAACACGCCGAGCATCGCGGCGGCTGCGAGACCATCCTGGCCCGCGAGCCACACCTTTGCGTGGGCATCGAGTTCCTCGAGCGGCATCTTGGCCAGTGCTTTCATCGCCACCTCGCGACCAATCGCCGCGCGCGCGTAAGCCGTGCGCGGTGCGAGGTTCGAGAGGTAGTTCTCGAGCAACGCGGGCGTTACGACACCCGTGTAGTACTCCTTGCGAAACGCGATGTCGCCGTCGGGTTCGAGAATCACATGCTGCGGGCTGATGAGCTCACTGCCGAAGCGGGTGAGGAACCAAGCGAGGGCCTCGCGGTGGGCCTTGCAGGCGTGGCCGGGATAGCGGGAACAACTCTCCTCGCCGTGCTCGCCCGGGTTGCAGACGAACGCGAGGTAACCGCGCGTCGCTTCGCCCCAGGCAGCCGAGCGGTAGGTCTCGAGCCCCAACTGCTGATTGGCGCGCTCGTCCTCGAGCGCGTTCACGCAGAACACCATCGGCCGGCCGGTGCGGGCCGCACGCTCCATGCCCACTGTGAAGTCGCGCTCCCACCGGATGCCCACGGGGTCAGGCTCCAAGCCCTTGGACTTCGGCTCGTCTTCGGCGCCGACCAAGGGTGCCAGGAACAGGGCCGCGAGCGCGACTAAGAGGGGGGACCAGCGCATCGAGGCGTCTCCGGTGGGGCGGGGCGCCATCCTACCGGCCCGCCCACGCCCCAGGGGCCATGATGCCCGCGTGACATTTGGGCTGGGCAGCGGCCCTACGGGGGGGCGAGACGGGCGTTCCGTGAAGGTGCGGTGACGCGCTTTGCGTCCAATGCCTGCCGGTGCCGACAGGTTTGGAGCCCGGCACCTCGCCCTTGGGAGGAGATGACGATGCGTACATTCCTACTGCTGGCCGCGGCCACGTTCCTCTTGGTGCTGTCGGGCTGCTGCTGTTCGCAGTCATCCTGCTGCGCGCCGAGCTCGGCCTGTTGCCCCCCGGCCTGCTGTCCGCAGCCCTGCTGCGAGCCGGCGACCGCCCCCGTGCGCGCGACAACCGTCGCGACGCCGGCCGCACGTCCGCGGGCCGAGACGCGCGCCGTTGCGGCCTACGCACCTCCCGCTCCGGCGCTGCCCTCGACGGCCTGTGCGCCGGTGTGCAAGCCGGTCTGTAAGCCGCTCTGCAACCCGCTGAAGAGCATCTTCTGTGACCCGTGCTGCCCCGGCGGCGTCTGCGGGATCCCCGAAGCTTCGTACGACGACTAGCGTCGTTCGCGCGCGGCGCGCCGTACATTGGCGCTGTTCAGGGGGGGGCGCTGTTCAGGGGGGCCGGACGACATCGTCCGGGCTGGCGTCGTTTGGCGCGCTACCCTGCGGGCGCCCATGCCTGCTCGTCGGACCGCCACCCCGCTCGACTCGGCCCGCGTCACGCGGGTGCGTCGGCGTGTGCTGGCGTGGTACGACGCGCATCGGCGTGACCTGCCCTGGCGCCACACGACGGATTCGTACGCCATCTGGATCTCGGAGGTGATGCTTCAGCAAACCCGCGTCGAGACCGTGCGCGAGCGCTGGGTGACCTTTCTGTCCGAGTTTCCCGACCTCGGGACGCTGGCGGCCGCGAGCGAGCAACGCGTGCTCCGCGCGTGGGAGGGACTCGGCTACTACCGTCGGGCGCGCTTCCTCCACCGGGCGGCGCAGTCGCTGGTCGCTGCCGGGGCAAGCACGCTGCCCGACGACGTGGAGGCCCTGCGCGCGCTCCCCGGCTTTGGCGACTACACAGCAGCGGCCGTCGCGAGCATCGCGTTCGGGCGCCGGGCAGCGGTCGTGGACGGCAACGTCGTGCGCGTGCTCGCGCGCTACCTGGGTGAGCGCGGACTACACACCCAGGCGGCCACGAAACGACGAATTCAGGCCGCGGCAGACGCCCTCCTCGCGCCTCGCCGCCCCGGTGATTGGAACCAGGCGGTCATGGAGCTGGGGGCCACGTGCTGCACCCCGCGCACGCCCGAGTGCCCCACCTGTCCGCTCCGCCATGACTGCGTGGCCTGGGCCGAGGGCGATCCCACGCGCTACCCGCACCGGGCCGCGCGCAAGGCCACGCCGCACTACGACATCGCTGCCGGACTCGTATGGCGCCGCGGTCGCGTGCTCATCGCGCGCCGCAAGGCCGACGGGTTGCTCGGCGGGCTCTGGGAGTTCCCGGGCGGGAAGCGCCGCGCGGGCGAGTCCCTCGAGGCGGCCATGCGCCGGGAAGTCCACGAAGAGACCGGCCTGAAGGTGCGCAGCGCCGAGCCGTTCATGTCGATCGACCAGGCGTACACGCACTTTCGCATCACGATGCACCTGTTTCACTGCACCGCAGGTGCGGGCATGCCGCGTGCTCTCGCCTGCGAGGAGCCGCATTTCGTAGCGCCGGAGGATCTCGACGCCTATCCGTTCCCGCGCGCGAATCGCAAGGCGATCGACGTGCTGCGTACCCAGGGCCGGGGGGCCGGCAGCGCGCGATGAGCACAGTTGACCGCCTCCTAGCCGAGCTCCTCGCGCTGCCGGCGGTGCGGGCGTTGACGGCACGGCTGCAGGCGCACGACCCGACCACGTATCGCCACTCGTTGCGCGTGGCCCGCTTCGCCCTGGTGTTTGCCACGGGCGACGGCATGGCGCCGGATCGCCTGCGCCAGACAGCCGTCGCCGCGATGCTGCACGACCTGGGCAAGACCACCGTCTCCGCAGACCTGCTCGGTAAGGACGGACCGCTGGAGGGCTCGGAGCGCGAGCTCATGCGCGACCATGCAGCGGCGGCCGTCCGCGATCTCGTCGCCCTCGACGAGTTCCCCGACGCGCACCGGATCGCGCCGCTACACCACGAGCAACAGGGGGAGCACTCCTATCCGCGCTCCGGCGAGGATCGCCGTGGGGATGGGCGCGGCGCTGAGCGGCGTCGTCCGCTCGAGCCCTGGGTGGCGCGGGCGGGTCGGCTCATCGCGCTCGCGGACCGCTACGACGCCCTGATCTCGCACCGGGCCTACAAGGATCCCTGGCCCGATGACGAGGTGCGGACGGTTCTGACGGCCGAAATGCCCGACGTGGCGCACCTGCTCGACTATCTCGCCCCGCCCGAGCGCCCGCCGCGCTGACGCACACCGGTTCCCATACGGGGAGCCTGTACGAGCGCGGGGTACCCTCTGCGGCCATGGACAGCAAGACGTTCGAAATCCCCGTTGCCGAAGGCCGCTCGACCGAGGAGATCCTCGCCAGTGCGCGTGATGCCGCGCGCGGCGCTGGCATTGCGCTGAGTGGCGACGAGACGGCGGGGCGTTTCGAAGGCACGGCCACGGGCAACTACACCGTGGACGAACCCGCGCGGATCATTCGCGTCGAGGTCACGGCCAAGCCGGGCTTCGTGCCGTGGGGGCTTGTCGAAGGCGCACTTCGCAAGGTCTTCGGCTAGGCACACGATGGCGCTCGTATTGGTCGCAGATGACGAGCCCACCGTCCGACTCTTGATGGTCGAGACGCTGGCGCTTGATGCTCATAAGGTCGAGGCGGTCGGAACCGAGTCCGAGGCTGTGCTGCTGCACGCCAGTCTCTCGCCGGACCTCATGCTGCTCGATGCCAGCATGGGCGCGGGCGGCGCTACGAGCATCCTCGAGCGCATTGACCGCGCCGAGGGGGTTGGGTGCCCCGTGATCGTCGTCACCGGCGACGTGTCATTGGCCACGCCGCACCCGCGCGTGGTCGCCGTGATCCAGAAACCGTTCAGCCTGCAGACGCTCCGCGACGCGGTCGCTGCTGCGCTCGCCGGACCGTAGCCCAGCGCCAGACGAGGCTAGCCCCAGGCAGCTGCTAGCCCCAGGCAGCTGCTAGCCCCAGGCAACTGTTCGGCCCGAGCCCCCCGGCGCAGGCAGCGGCTAGGCGCGCTCTTCGGCTCGCTCGCGGCCGGGGCGCACGCGCTCCGCCGCGGTTCGGCTGGCCGCTGTGGACTCACCGAGCGTGCCTTGCTCTGCCGCCGCGAGCGCCTCTTCGGCCTGCTGCTCCTCCGCCTGGGTCG
Organism: Planctomycetota bacterium; assembly: GCA_027625315.1. Taxonomy (GTDB): domain Bacteria; phylum Planctomycetota; class PLA2; order PLA2; family JAEUHO01; genus JAHEIK01. Next base: position 3,611 of record JAQBWE010000119.1, on the reverse strand, counting down.
CCACGTGGTCGGCCAGGATCTCAACGACGCGCGCCAGAATGGCCGTCGAACGGAAGAGGTAGCGGAAGTTCACACCCATCCCGCCGGTCCGCAGGTCGTCACGCACCTTCTTCGTCAGATTGGCGAGGCGGCGGAGGGACTCAGGGCTGGGCATGGGGCGATTGTACCGACCCCACCCTCACTCGCCGCGGATCGCTTGCTCCGCGCGGGCGATCTCGGCCCGGTCCGGGTCGTTTGGCTCGGTCGCTTCGGCCGCCTTGGCCAGAAAGGGCAGCGCGTCGCGGGCTCCGGGCCCGATGGCGGCGAGGGTCTCGGCCGCGGTGCCTCGCATCAGTTTGATCTCGAGGTAGGGGATCACACTGTTCACGGCCGGCGCCGCGGCGGGGCCCAGCTCGCCGATGGCGCGCAGGGCGTCACGGCAGAGACCTGCGTCACTGCTCGCCACGTCCTTCTCAAGCTGCGGCAGGGCGTACTCCGCGGAGCCGGATATGCGGAAGTGGGCGCGCGAGGCCTGGATGCGAACCAGCGGGCGATTGTCATTGCGCAGGAGGTCGCGCAACTCGTCCATGTACGGCTGAGCTTCGACGCCCATCAGCCCGAGACCAAACGCCGCTGAGGCGCGGACCTCCTGGCGGTGGGCGTAGAGCAGTTTCGAGAGCGCGCGACCCTCGCGATCGGAGCTGCCTCCGACGCTGCCGAGCGCCGTGGCGGCAGCCGCGACGACGCCCGGATCGGGATCGGTCAGCGCTTCGATGAGCACGTCGGATGCGCGCCGATCATTGGTCTTCTCGGCCGCCACGCCCAGCGTCTTGGCAGCCTCGCGCCGCACGACGGCGTTGTCGTCGGCAACGAGCGGCAAGACGGTGTTGACGCCGTCGGGCAGCGCCTTCACGAACGGCCGGATCGTGTAGACCGCGCGCGCGCGGTGCGCGGGATTCTCGTTCACGAGCATGTACGAGAAGCTTGCGAACGCCTCCGAGCCGAGCCGCCCGAGCGCTTCCATCGCCGCCTCCCGTAGCGCCTTGGCCTCGCGCTCGTCCCCGCCTTCCGGCGGATCCTCGAGCAGCGGTGCCATGGTCTTCGCGTAGCCAACAGCCGCCGGTCCGATGGCGCCGAGCGCCTCGATGGCGGCCACGCGCACGGTGCGCGCATCCGCGTCGACGTTCGCGGCGATCAGGTCGATCGGGGGATCGTCAAACCGCGCCAACGCCGCGAGCGCGGCCGCCTTGGAGGCGGGACTCGCCTCGGCGAGTCGGTCCATCCAGAACTCGCGGCTCTTGCCGTCCACCCGGGCGGCCCCCTGTTTGTCGCCGCACGCCGGGAGGAGACAGCAGGCGAGCGCGAGGGCCGCGGTGAGCGTCGTGCGAACCGGCGCGGCAAGTACGGAGGGTTGGGGCATCCGGGCATCCTATCCGCGCGGCGAGTCTACGGGGGCCTCATGGAACAATCCCGCGCGGAGGTTTCATGGCGAACGACACTGGCACCCGTCCGCGGCCACTCGCGGGCATCCGCGTGCTCGAGCTCGGCCAACTCATGGCGGGTCCGCTGGCTGGTACGTACCTGGCCTACTTCGGCGCGGAGGTCATCAAGGTCGAGGATCCGGCCGGCGGCGATCCCGTCCGCGGCTGGCGCGTACTCGACGAGGATGGCACCTCGCTTTGGTGGCGCAGCCTCGGCCGCAACAAGCGCCTCGTGACGCTCGATCTGCGCACGGAGGCTGGGCGCGCGGAAGTCCGACGCCTCGCGGCCACCTGCGATGTGGTGATCGAGAACTTCCGGCCGGGTCGCATGGAGGCCTGGGGCCTGGGGCCCGAGGACCTCCGGCAGGAGCGGCCGGGACTCGTCTACGTGCGCGTGTCGGGCTTTGGCCAAGATGGGCCGTACGCCGGCCGACGCGGGTTTGCCTCCGTCTGTGAAGCGGTGGGCGGGCTGCGCCATGTCACGGGTCATCCCGGCGAGGTGCCGGTCCGGAGCAATCTGAGCCTGGGCGATAGCCTCGCGGCCTTCCAGGCCGTCATCGGCACCTTGCTGGCCTTGCTGGGGCGCGAGCGCGATCCCGCGGCGCGCGGTCAGGTGGTGGATGTGGCCATCGCCGAGGCGGTGCTCGGCGTGATGGAAGCCGCCGTGAGCGAGTACGACCGCTGTGGCGTCGTGCGCGAGCCCTCAGGCACGACGATCACGGGTGTCGTGCCGACGGATGCGTATCCCTGTGCCGACGGGCGGCGCGTGGTGATCGGCGCGAACGGCGACTCGATCTTCCGGCGGTTGATGGAGGTTGCGGGCCGGGCCGACATGGCGGCCGACCCGCGCTATGCAACGAACAAGGCACGTCTAGATCACCAGCAAGCGATCGATGCGGCGATTGCGGCTTGGACGAGCAGCCTGCCCTGCGCGGAGGTGGTCGCAGCGCTCGATGAGGCCGGCGTACCGGCGGGTCCGATCCAATCTGCGGCCGACTTGCGTCACGATCCGCACTTCCTCGCGCGCGGCCAGATGGAGACGGTGGACGTGGGCGGTAGGCCCGTGGTGTTGCCAGCGCTCGGGCCGCGGCTCTGCGAGACGCCCGGTCGCACCGATTGGCCGGGCGGCGAACTTGGCGCCGACAACGCGACGATTCTCCAGCAGGAGTGAGTTCGGTCTACGACCGGCGTCGCGGTGGCTTGCGCTGCGGCTGCGCCGTGTACGGGTCTTCAGGCCACGCGTGCTTGGGATAGCGCCGACGCAGCTCCGCGCGGACGCCCGCATACGTCGTTGCCCAGAAGGACGGCATGTCGTCGGTGATCTGCTGCGGCCGGTGGTTGGGTGCGAGCAGGTGCATCAGCACCTTCACGCGACCGGCGGCGACTGTGGGCGTCTCCAACAGCCCGAACACCTCTTGGATGCGCACGGCGAGGATCGGTGCCGCGCCGACGCGATAGGTCAACCGGATAGGACTGCCGCTGGGCACTTCGATCGACTCGGGTGCGTCGCGCTCGAGCGCTTGCCACGTGCTCCAGTCCAGCAGCCCGCGCAGGTGGTCGTAGAGCGGCGCGCGGCGCAGCTCCGCAAACGAGCGACAGCCGCGCACGAGGGCAGGCAGCAAGCCGCGCAGGGTGTCGTCGTCAAGTGCGGGCAGGTCAAGCTCGGGTCGCCAGGCGCGGAGGCAGTCCACGCGCGTGCGTAGGCTGGCGACGGCCTCGTCGTCGAGCGGGAGGGCGGCTTCAAGATTCTCCTTGGCGGCCGCGGCGAGGGCCTCCTCGACGGCCTGACCACGGGGGACTTGCAGCGCCACCTCGTCGAGTACGAGATCCTCGTAGCGCGTGCGGCGTGTGCCGCGCACCGACGCGCTCGCCGGGTCAAAAGCGACCACCTCCTCGGTGACGACGTCCTCGGGCGCCAGCCAGGCGAGGTCCACGGCGGAGGCGGCGCGCACGAGCACCTCGGCCCGTTCGCCTTGCGCCCCGGCGTCGGCGTCCACGCAAACAAACAAGGGCGCGTCGCGCACGATGCACTCGCGCGCGAGACGCGCGCCGCGGCCGCCGAGCAGCACTGCACGGCGCTCATCGCCGGGCCGGCGGTAGGCGAGGCGATCGCCAAACGCCGTGAACACGGCGCGCAGGACGGCGTCATCG
>JAQBWE010000118.1 GCA_027625315.1 Planctomycetota bacterium | reverse complement strand
GGGCCTTCTCTGTTTTTGGCCCGGGAGCTGGCCGGGTGCGTCCTGCGCGCGCGCCCGCCCTGCCGACGGTCGTGTGTTCGAAGGTGTGCCTGCGCGAATTCCGCTGGCACTGACCGAGCCGTGACGCGCCGGCGCCAGTCTGTTTCTTGGCGCCGTGGACGGACTTCTACGGCCTGGCGCTTTCCTTCCTTCTGCCTCGCGGCGGTGGCGTGCCGCGCGCCCAACGGCGCGCGTGCCCGTCCATCGCCGCGAACCTTTTTTGGGCTGCGCGTGGTCCGCGGCAATCGCCCTGCGCAATGACGCCCAGCAATGACGCCCAGCAATGACGCCCAGCAATGACGCCCAGCAATGGCGACCCGGCGACCGTACGCTCCCGTTAGCATCCCGCGGGTGGTCCAAGTCGACGCCATCCGTATCCGCGGCGCCCGCCAGCACAACCTTCGCGGCGTCGACGCCGATGTGCCGCTGCGGTCCCTGACCGTCGTGACCGGCGTCTCAGGCTCGGGCAAGTCGAGCCTCGCCTTCGACACCCTCTACGCCGAAGGCCAGCGCCGCTACGTGGAGACCTTCTCCGCGTACGCCCGCCAGTTCCTCGAGCGCATGGATCGGCCGGACGTCGACCGGATCGACGGCATCCTGCCCGCCGTGGCGATCGAGCGCAGCCAGCCCCAGCGGGGGACCCGCTCGACCGTTGCGACCATGAGCGAGTTGCTCGACCACCTGAAGCTCCTCTGGGCCCGTGCGGGCTCGCTGAGCTGCAAGGGCTGCGGACGACCGGTGGAGCGCGAAGGCCCTCAGCGGGCCCTGGACGCCATCCAGGCGCTCCCCCGGGGCAGCCGGGTCGTGGTCGGGTTCGACCTGCCCTTGGGGAGCGGGCGCGAGCCCGCGGACGCCGCCACGGACCTGAAGGCCGCCGGCTTTACGCGCGTCCTCGTGGGCGATCACGCCGAGGCCCTGGCTCCCGACGGCGCCAACCTCCCCCGGACCGGGGCCGTCCGGGTCGTGGTCGACCGCGTCGTGGCCGGTCGCACCGCCCGGGCGCGGCTGCTCGACTCCCTGGAGACCGCGTTCCGCGGCGGAGCCGGGGCCGCCGTGGCCCGAGTCCTCGGCGAGGCGGGGGCTGCGAGCCGCGACCTGCCCTTCCGGGTGGGGCTCGCCTGTCCCGCCTGCGGCACCGACCACCGGCCGCCCTCGCCGAACCTGTTCAGCTTCAACAGTCCGGTCGGGGCCTGCGAGGTCTGCAGCGGGTTCGGTCGCACCACGGGCTACGACTGGGACCTCGTCGTGCCTGACGTACGGCGCTCCATCGGGGACGGGGCGGTGCGCGCCCTGGAGGTTGGCTCCGCTCGCAAAGCGCGGCAGCAGATGCTCGCCTGGTGCCGCGCGGCAGCCGTGCCCCTCGACGTCCCGTGGCGGGAGCTGGACGGTGCGCAGCAGCGAGCCGTGTTGCACGGCGCCGACGACTGGCTGGGCGTGGCCGGTTGGTTCGCCAAGCGCGAGAAGAAGAACTACCGCATCGGCGTGCGTGTGTACCTCGCGCGCTACCGCGGGTATCCCCCGTGCACGGCTTGTGCGGGCAGTCGGCTCGGCGCCGACGGCCGCGCCTGGCGTGTGGGGGAGCGAACCCTCCCCGACGTGTTGGGCCTCGACGTGGACGCCGCTCGGGCGTTCTTTCGCACGGTCCGGACGCCGCCGGCGCTGCGGGCGGTGACGACCGTGCTGCTGCGTGAGATCCGCGCGCGACTGGACTGCCTAGAGCAGGTGGGCCTTGGCTACCTCACGCTCAACCGCTCAGCGCGCACACTGTCTGGCGGCGAGACCCAGCGCGTGAACCTCACGGCGGCCATCGGAACGCATCTCGTCAACACGCTGTTCGTACTCGACGAACCCTCTGTGGGCTTGCATGCGCGCGACGGCGCGAAACTCGTTCGCCTGCTGCGCACGTTGTGCGACGCGGGCAATACGGTAGTCGTCGTGGAGCACGATCCCGCCCTGCTTGCCGCCGCGGACCACGTGATCGATATGGGGCCCGGCGCGGGCGAGCACGGCGGCCTCGTCGTGGCGCAGGGCACACCCGCCGCCCTCTGCGCCAGTCCCGAGAGCGTGACTGGCGCGTGGCTCGCCGGGCGCCGGCGCATGGAGCCTACGGTCGCGGTCGAGGCAGCCCAAGGACCCGAGGTCGGCGTGCGTGGCGCACGCGCGAACAACCTCCACGACGTGGATTTGCTGCTGCGCTGCGGCGCCCTGACGGTGCTCTCCGGTGTGAGCGGGAGCGGGAAGTCCACGCTCGCTCACGACACGCTCTATCTGGCGATGGCGCGCGCGCTCGGCCGACCGGAGGGCACGCCCGGTGCCCACGCGGAACTCGTGGGGGCGGAGCATCTCGACGATGTCGTGCTCGTGGACCAAGCGGCCTCGGGTCGCAGTCGCCGCGCGAACATCGTGACGTACTCGGGTGCATGGGATGGCGTCCGCAAACTGTTTGCGAAGACCGACGCGGCCATCGAGGCTGGGTTCGGGCCCGGGCACTTTTCGTTCAACGTGCCGGGCGGGCGCTGCGAAACGTGCGCGGGCGAGGGCCGCGAACGCGTGGAGATGCAGTTCCTCTCCGACGTGGAGGTGCCGTGCCCTGAGTGCGACGGCACGCGCTTCAAGCCCGAAGTGCGCGATGTGACGTGGAGCGGCTTGTCGATCGACGACGTACTCGCGCTCACGGTCGTCCAGGCCCTGGATCGATTCGCCGGCGTGCCCGCGGTCGTGCGCGGCCTCGCGCCGGTGTTCGAGGTTGGCCTCGGCTACCTCCGACTCGGGCAGTCGCTCTCCACGCTCTCCAGCGGCGAGTGGCAGCGACTACGCCTCTCGGGCGCGCTGGGCGAGAAGCCCGGGGCGGCCCGCCGCCTCTACGTCTTCGACGAGCCCACGACGGGTTTGCACCTTGAGGATGTCGCTGTTCTGCTGCGAGCGCTGCGCCGCTTGGTCGAACGCGGACACGCGGTGCTGGTCGTTGAGCACCATCTCGATGTCCTGGCCGCCGCGGATCGTGTCGTTGATCTCGGCCCCGAAGGCGGACCCGGCGGTGGCCGCGTTGTGGCCGATGGCCCGCCCGCCGTGGTGGCGCGCGGCGACGGCCACACGGCCCAAGCGCTACGCGCCGCGGGCCGCAAGGGTGGCCTGCGGACGCGACTGCGCAAGCGCCCGCCGCCGCCGCCGAAGACCATCTCGATCCACGGCGCGCGCGAACACAACTTGCGCAACGTCTCGGTGGACCTGCCCCGCGACCAGTTCGTTGTCGTGAGCGGTCCGAGCGGGTCCGGCAAGTCGACACTCGCCTTCGACATCGTGTTCGCCGAAGGGCAGCGCCGCTACATCGATACGCTCTCGGCTTACGCGCGCCAGTTCGTCGGACAGCTCGCCCGGCCCGCCGTGGACTCGGTCACGGGGATCCCGCCCACCGTGGCGATCGAGCAGCGCCGCTCCCGAGGCGGGCGCCGTTCGACGGTCGCCACCGTGACGGAAGTCGCCCACTTCCTCCGGCTGCTCTTCGCGCGCGCAGGGGAACCGCACTGCCCCACATGCGGCGACGCGCTACGCCGCTTCACGCCTGAAGCCTTGCTCGAGCGTCTGCAGGCCGACCACGCAAACACCGCGGTGCAACTGCTGGCCCCGCGTGTGCTTGGGCGCAAGGGCTTCCACAAGGACGTCTTCGCCGCCATGGTTCGGCGCGGTCGAACGCACGCGCGCGTGAACGGCGAGGTGCTCCCGCTCAAGCCCTTGCCGAAGCTCGACCGCTACCGCGAGCACGACATTGAAGAAATCGTGGCCGCGCTCACGCTGGCGCAGCGAGCGAACCACGCACTGCGCGCGGCGCTGGACGAGGCGCTCGTGTTGGGCGGCGGCACCGTGGGTGTGTTGGCTCCGGACGGAACCTACCGGCTGCTCTCGACGCGCCGCACGTGTCCGCGTGACGGAGCGACCGTGCCCGAGCCCGATCCGCGGATGTTCAGTCACAACAGTCGCCGGGGCTGGTGCCCGGCGTGCCGTGGTCTTGGTACAGAGGCGCATGTCGATGCCGATGGCCTGCGGCTCGAGGAAGCTCGCACGCTGGCCCGTGGCGCCGTCCCGGCACTAGGGTCTTTCCCCGAGGTGAAGCGCTCGTTTGTTCGCGAGGCGCGCGCCGCGTTCGGAACCGCCGTCACGGCGCCGTGGGCGAAACTCCCAGCGCCGCTCCGCCGCACCTTGCTGCACGGAGGCAAGGCGAAGGGTGGCGTGTTTGTCGGGGCGGCCGAACGGCTGCAGGCCGCGTTTGCCCAAGCACCCGACATCGCCATCGATTGGTTCGGTGACTACGTCACGCGCCAGCCCTGCAGCGCGTGCGCAGGCGAGCGCCTGCGGGCCGAAGCGCGCGCCGTGCGGGTCGGTGGCGCGCGTCTGCCCGAACTGCTGGGGCTCGCCACCGAGCGCTTCTTGCCCGCGCTCGAGGCGCTGCCGCTCGCGTCACGCGCTGCGAGCATCGCGGAGCCCATTCTGCGTGAGATTCGCGAGCGCGTGGCATTCCTCGAGCGCATGGGACTCGGGTACCTCACGCTCGATCGAACGGCGTCCACACTTTCGGGCGGCGAGGCTCAGCGCATCCGACTGGCGGCGCAGCTCGGCAGCAACTTGCGCGGCATCTGCTACGTCCTAGACGAGCCGACGATCGGACTTCACGCGCGCGACAACGCGCGCCTGCTGGCCGCACTGCAGGACTTGCGAGCGCGCGGCAACAGCCTCATCGTGGTGGAGCACGACGCCGACACCATTCGTCAGGCCGATCGGGTGATCGATCTGGGGCCCGGTGGGGGCCGCCGCGGTGGGCATGTCGTCGCTGAGGGGACGCCCGCCGCGCTCGCGGGCAATCCCGACTCGCCTACCGGCCGCGTACTGGCGCGGCCTGTGCCTACGCTCAACCGCGCGCGCCTTCCGGCGGGGCCCGCGCTCGAGGTCGTCGGCGCACGGCGTCACAATCTCGAGGACGTCGACATCAGTGTGCCGCTGGGCCGGCTCGTCTGCGTGACGGGCGTCTCGGGGGCAGGCAAGTCCACGCTGGTGCACGGCGTACTCGCGGCCGGCGTGCGTGCGGCGCACGCCGGCGATCGCGCGGCGCAGCCGTTCCGGGCGCTGCGCGGCGCTGAGCATCTGACGCGCGTGCGCGAGGTTGATTCCAGCCCGGTGGGTCGCACGCCGCGCTCCGTGCCCGCCACATTCCTCGGCATCTGGGATCAGGTGCGCAAGGCCCTGGCCCTTACGCAAGAGGCCAGGGCGCGTGGCTACGGTCCAGGGCGCTTCTCATTCAACACAGCGGCTGGCCGCTGCGAGTCCTGCGACGGCATGGGCGAGATCACCGTCGAGATGTCGTTCCTGCCGGACGTGCGCATCCCTTGCGAGCGATGCGCTGGGGCACGCTTTGCACCCGAGACGCTTGAGATCACTTGGCGCGGGCGCCATGCCGGGCACTTGTTGGAGCTGACCTTCGAGGAAGCGGGCGAGGTGTTCGTGGACTTTCCGCAGGTGGCGCCCCGGGTGGAACTGATGAACGACGTGGGGCTCGGGCATCTCTCGCTCGGGCAACCCTCGCCCACGCTGTCGGGGGGCGAAGCCCAGCGGCTCAAGTTGGTGAGTGAGCTGGGTCGGGGCGGCCGCGACGGCCCGACGCTCTACGTGCTCGACGAGCCGACCATTGGCCTGCACGGCGAAGACGTCGATCGACTGTTGGCCGTGTTTCGTCGGCTCGTGGAGCGCGGCGACACCGTGCTCTTGATTGAACACCATCTCGAACTGGTGGCACAGGCTGACCACGTCATCGATCTCGGCCCGGAAGGCGGGGTGCGAGGTGGGCGCGTCGTCGCGGCGGGCACGCCCGCGGCCATTGCGCGGCGCCGGGCGCACAGCGCCACGGGCGCCGCGCTGTACGCCATGTGTAACAAATCCGCCCTCGCGGTCGCCGACGAGGGTGCGTGACGCTGCGGCGAGGCGCGGGCTCGGGTAGGTTCGGGTCACCCATGCACATCCGCTCGCTTCGCTCCGTGCTCCTCCTGCTCGCCCTGGCGAGTCTGCTGACTGCGTGCGGCGACGATGAGCCGGCGCCGGGCGTTCACGTGCGCTTGATGACGACGGAGGCGGACGGGCCGCTCGAGGGCGTTCCTGAGCTGCGAGCAACCGACGACGGCGTGGGCCGCCGCTACGCGCTCGAGTCGCTTGGCGACGGCCTGTATGTTGCGCGCGACGCGAAGCCGGGCGCGTTCCGCGTCCTGACGGATACGGGCTGGGGCATGCTCTGGACCGGTCGGTCGGCGTCGGCGGCTCCCCTGCTCCGCGGCGGCGCGTATCCAGCCACCCTCGTGCGCATGGGCCGGCCGCGCACGCTCTACGTGGCCGCGACCGATCCCTCTCTGCCCTCGGCACCGGTGAGTGAGCGGTGGGGGGCCGAAGCGCGACCGCTTGACTCGGGTGCTGACGATCCGTGGGAGCGCGTGACCCTCGATATTCGCTCGCAGGGCGACGGCATGGTGGCGCTCGGATTCCCGGCGGCGGTCTGGCGCGCCGGGATGGCGATTCGCACCGTCGGGTTCATGAGCGACGGCTCCGTCGCCAACCTGCTCAGCTACATGGTCCTTGATGCGGAGCTGCACGCGTTGCCGCGGCTGGCCCTGGTGGACGTCGCGCCCACGGCACCGCTGTTGGTGTATCCCGTAGCGGCCGCAGGAACGGCGGGCGTCGAGGAGGGCTTCTCCGTTGGGGTGACGCTGGCTGGCGTGCCGATCGAGGCCAGCACGGAAGAGCTTACGCATGCTGGCCTCGTGGCCTTCGAGGGCCTGGGGGTGCTCGGGCATGGCCTGCATGTGCACGTGGGCGCGGGTGCGGGCGCGTGGACTTGTACGGTCGACGACGACACCTGGCGTCACCGCCAGGAGCTGCACCTCATGGCGTTCCCTGCGGGGGTCGGCGTCACGCTCGCGCTCGACCTCCCGGCGGACACAGTGCAAGACGTCCGCGTGTGCCTCCGCGGCGCCGCGGTGTTCGCGCGCGTGCCGTTGCTCGATGGCAATCGCGTGCGCACGTACCCGGGCTGGCAGGACGTGCTGATCGAGTTGAAGAACGGCACGTGGCTGCATGACACCCTGCGGGTGGGCTTGGACGGCGCGGCCGAGGCGCGGGAGCGGGCGGAGCCTGAGGACGCTTGTCGCGTTCGAGGGGTCGTGCGCGGCGCCGGGGCGCGCGCAGGCGTGCGCTTCACGCGGATCTTGGAGGCACGGGCCGAACCCGCCGCGGCTGACGACTCAGGTCTGCCTGCGCGGCGGAGTGCGGGCGAGGGGTTCCGGGCCGCACTCGACATCGACGGAAACTACTCCTTGGCGGTCCCCCCCGGGCGCTACGAGATCCAGGTCGTGACTCCGGTCGGGCCGCGCGGGCGGCCGCGCACGCTTGACCTGCGCGCCGGGGCGGACGTCCGCCTCGAGCTCCAGGGCCGTTGACCCGCGGGGCTCGCATCGGTACCGTCGTCCGTAGCGTTCCGTGGAGATGCCGATGGCCGACGATTCCGCTCACCCGCCGCCCAGCTCAGGCGTCACCCGACGGGCCTTGTTCAAAGGGGCCGGCGCGGCTGCCGCCGCGGGTGCGGTGTTCCGGTCGCTGGACGCCGTCGGCGAAGAGGACGGTCCGCGCACGCAGGGGCCGGGGCCGGGCGCCGTCACGCTGCGCGTGAACGGGACCGAGCGCAAGGTCGACGTTGAGCCGCGCGAGACGTTGTTGCAGACGCTGCGGCTGCCGCTCGAGTTGACCGGCGCGAAGCCCGTGTGTGACCGCGGTACCTGCGGCGCGTGCACCGTGTGGATCGACGGAGCGCCCGTCTACGCGTGCAGTGTGCTCACAGTGGAGGCGGAGGGGCGTGAGGTCACGACGGTCGAGGGGCTGGGCACGCCCGCCGCGCCGCATCCCGTCCAGGCAGCGTTCGTTGAGCACGACGCGCTGCAGTGCGGCTTCTGCACGCCCGGCTTTGTGATGTCCTGCGCGTGGGCGGTCAAGACGCACGGCAAGAGCCTCACCGCCGAGCAGGTTCGCGCCGCATGCGCCGGCAACCTCTGCCGTTGCGGTACCTATCCCCACGTGATTCGGGCCGCGCTCGCCGCCGCCCGCGGAGCGCGCTGACCATGCCGCGCCGCGTGACCTACAAGGTCGGTCTGGTTGGCTTCGAGGCCGAGGCCGCCAGCGTAGAGGGTACCGTCCGCGAAATCACCGTGGATGTGCACGAGCTCGATGCCTCGCCGTGGGGCGCCGATACCAAGTTGACCTACGTTGGAACTGAGATTCCGCGCGTGGATGGCCCCGCGAAGGCGACCGGAGCCGCCAAGTACACCTACGACGTGCAGCCTCCTGGCCTTGTGTTCGCCGGTGTGGTGTATGCGCCGCATGCCCACGCACGGGTTGCCAGCGTCGATGCCGCGGCCGCCCGAGCCTTGCCCGGCGTGCTGGAGGTGCGGACCTTTGAGGGCACGCGCGTCACGTTCCCTGGCGCGATCGTGGCCGCCGTCTGCGCCGAGAACGAGCGCGTGCTCGAGGACGCGCTGGCTGCCGTGCTTGTGACGTACGAGTCGCAGCCGACCGCCGCGGTTACGGAAGACGCCATGGCCGCCGGTGCCCCGGTCGTCGATCCGCGTCGAACGAGCAACGTGGCGTCCACGAACCGGCAGCCGCCGCCTGACACGTCGGCCGTATTCGCGGATGCTGAGCACGTTACGAAGGCCACGTACCGCACGGCGGTGCAGACCCACTCGTGCCTTGAGCCGCACGGCTGCACCGTGATGCTCGATGCGGAGGGTGGCGCGACGGTGTGGGCCAGCACGCAGGCAACGGCCGGATTCGCGAGTCGGCGGTTCGCCGAGGCGCTGGGCCTGCCGATGACGCGCATTCGCGTGCTCACCGAGCACATGGGTGGGGGCTTCGGGAGCAAGTTCGGCGCGCTGGAGTGGGACATCCTGTGCGCGGAGTTCGCGCGCTCGACGAAGCGGCCTGTGCGCATGATGCTGTCGCGCCGGTTGGAGCACCTCGTGGGCGGCAACCGCCCGGACTCGATCCAGGAGCTCGAGCTGGCCGCCACCAAAGATGGCCGCTTCGTGGGTCTGCGTGGCCAGAGCCACGGGACGTACGGCAACGCCGCGAGTGGGGGCGCTGGTGCGGCCAACTCGGCCGTGTACCGCTTCCCCACCGTGGAGATGCACGAGTTTGCTGTCGCGACGTTCTCCGCCCGCGGGGCGGCGTTCCGTGCCCCGCGACATCCTCAGGGCTTCTTCGCCCTGGAGAGTCTCATCGATCGCTACGCCAGTGAGGTTGGACTCGACGCGCTGGCCGTGCGCTTGCAGAACGATCCGCATCCGATTCGCCAGGTGCAGTGGCGCCTCGGCGCGGAGCGGATCGGGTGGGCGCAGAACCGGCGGCCGAAGGCAGGCGGCGATCCCGGCGTCGTGAAGCGCGGCGTGGGCTGCGCCGCCAGCCGCTGGAGCCAGGCCGGCCGGCACATGGGGATGGGCGGAGCGCTCAAGGTCAACGCACATGTCGCGCGCGACGGCAGCGTGGCGATCGAGTGCTGCGTGCAAGACCTCGGCACCGGCACGCGCACGCTCATGGCGATCCTCGCGGCCGAGGAACTTGGGATCCCGCCGAGTCGCATCGAGGCGCGGCTTGGCGACACGCGCTACCCGCCGGGCCCCGGCAGCGGCGGCAGCACCACCGCG
>JAQBWE010000117.1 GCA_027625315.1 Planctomycetota bacterium | reverse complement strand
CATCTCGGCCGGGTCGTTGGCGGCACGCGCGGCCGGAGCCGCGACCGGCGCGGGCGCCGCACCAGGCGTCGGGCCGAACAGCGCGTCGAGCTGGGCCTCGGCGGCGTCGTGCGACTTTGCGTACAGCGGCGCCGTGTCATCGTCGCGGCCCATCCCGAGGCGCAGGTTCTTCTGCGCGAGGATGTCCTTGATCTCCTGCAGGGACGTCTCACCGAAATTCTTGTACGCCAGGAGCTCGTGCTCCGTCTTGCGCACGAGATCCTCGAGCGTTTGGATGTTCATCTTCGAGAGGCAGTTGCGCGAACGCACCGACAACTCGAACTCGCTGATGGGTGTGCGCAGGACCTGAGCGCGGCGGTCCTCGCGGCGCTCGTGATCCTCGTCGTAGAACATGTTCTGCGAGGCCATGACGTCCTTGAGGCCCAAACGGGCGTGGACGTTGTTCGGGTCGCCGGCGAGAACGCGGCGGTAGCAGTTCTCAGCCTCGCCCCAGCGCTGGGCGTCTTCGTACAGCAGCGCGAGGTTCTGCAGAGCGTTGACGTGCGCCGGCTCAAGCTGAATGCAGCGGGCGTACATCTCGATGGACTTCTTGTCGTTGCCACGCGTGTCGTGGTGATGCGCGAGGCGAAACAACGCGCGCGCGTGCTTGGCGTCCTTCTCGAGGCACTCTTCGTACTTCGTGGCCGCCTCGGCGTACTCGCCGTCGGACTCGAGCGCGATGCCCTCGGCGTACAGCGCATCCGCACCATCGGTGAGACGCGCTGCGGCCTTCTGAGCCATGGCGCTGTCGCCCGAGAGCGCCGCCGCGGTGGCGAGGTTGAGGAGGAACGTCGGGCTCTCCATGTCGGTGCCGACGAGGCCCATGAGCGACGCGGCCGCGGTGGCCGGGTCGCTGGTCTCCAGCGCGGTGAGACCGCGCAGCAATAGCGCCTGCGGGCTCTCCTGCTCATCGCCGAGAACGAGACGTGCCTCGTCGGGTCGGCTCAGCAGATACAGCGCGGTGGCACGCTGGAGATCGGCCTTCGGGCTGCCGTCAGACTCGCCCCGCAGACCGCCTTCGATCTCGCGCCGGAACTCGGCGGAGCCGTGGACGGCTTGCTTGGCGCGGCGAAGGTCGTCGGCGTTGAAGGTGACGGCATCGAGGAAGCGCTGGGCTTCCGGGGCGCTGGTGCTCGCGGGCATCGGCTGCTCCATCAGGGGCAAAGGCGGCGGAACCCCCGAGCATACCGCCCTCGCCCGTGGGACGAAGTCGGGGCGGGGGGGCTGGGCCGTTCAACGGCGGATCTGGCCCCGATTGCGGTCCGGCCACGAGCGGGCCGACCCAAGGGAGTGGGCTAGCATCGGCGTTGGCCCTCGTGGAGCCTGCATGGACCGGTTCGAGATTGAAGGCGGCGTCCCCCTCGCCGGGACGGTCAACGTCTCCGGTGCGAAGAACGCCGCGCTGCCCATCCTGGCGGCCAGCCTCCTGGCCGACGGGCCCTGCCGCCTCGAGGGCGTGCCGGACCTCCGCGACATCCGCACCATGCTGCGCATCCTTGAGGAGCTCGGCGTCGAGTCCACGCGCGAGGAGGACGGCGCCATCACGACCCGCGTGGTGGACCCCACCCGTGTGCGCGCCCCCTACGAGTTGGTGAAGACCATGCGCGCCTCGATCTGCGTCTTGGGCCCCCTGGTCGGGCGCCGCGGCCGCGCCGAGGTCAGTTTTCCGGGCGGGTGCGTCATCGGGCCGCGGCCTGTGGACCTGCACCTGCTGGGCCTCGAGGCCTTGGGCGTCGAGATCACGGTGGACGCTGGCTACATCACCGCCGAGGGCGATGGCCTGCGCGGGGGGGGTGAGCTCTACCTCGGGGGTCCCTATGGACCCACCGTGACGGGCACGGCCAACGTCCTCTCCGCCGCCGTCTTGGCGCCGGGGACAACCATCATCCAGAGCGCGGCCTGCGAGCCCGAGGTCGTGGATCTGGCCCGGTTCCTGGTCGCCATGGGAGCCCGCATCGAGGGCATCGGGGGGCCGACGCTCGTGGTCCACGGAGTCGAGCGGCTCCACGGCACCCGCTGGCGCGTCATCCCGGACCGAATCGAGGCCGGCACCCTCGCCTGCGCCGCAGCGATGACGGGTGGGGACGTCACCCTGCTCGGGGCGGATCCCGCCGCCATGACGGCTCCTCTGACCCTGCTGAGTCGTATGGGGGTGAGCGTCGAGCGCGGGGCGGAGGGCGCGCTGCGAATCCGCGGCGGCCTCCGGACCCGTCCGGCCGACGTTGTGACTCTGCCCTATCCCGGCTTCCCCACCGACCTACAGGCCCAGTTCATGGCCCTCTTGTGTGTCGCCAACGGGAACTCCTTCGTTACGGAGAAGATCTACCCGGAGCGCTTCATCCACGTGGCCGAGCTCCAGCGCATGGGGGCCCACCTGCGCAAGGAAGGGCCGACGGTCATCGTGCAGGGGGTCGAGCGGCTCTCGGGCTGCCACGTGATGGCGTCGGACCTGCGGGCGTCGGCCGCTCTGGTTGTCGCGGGATTGGCGGCCAGCGGTCGGACGACCGTGGAGCGCGTGTACCACATCGACCGCGGCTACGAGCGCATCGAAGAGAAGCTGATGCGGCTGGGGGCCCGGATCGAGCGCCACACCGGGGTCGCCGTCGAGGCGGACGCCGCCCTGCCGTCTTGAGCCCGCGGGCTGAGCTGGCTGAGCCCGCCGGCTGGGCTGGCTGGGCTGGCTGAGCCGGCGACCCGGGATTGGCTTCCGGGGCCGCTCCCGCGCGGGTTCAATGCGAGATTCGGTGCCCGACCGGCCTCATGCCGGCCTCGGGACCCTCCCAGGAGCCCCGGGATCCCTCCGTGTTCGAAGCTCTAGCCCAGCGCTTCTCCAGCATCTTCTCTGGTCTTGGCCGAGGGGGCTCCCTAACCGAGAAGAACATCGAGGAGGGCATCCGCGAGGTTCGCAAGGCGCTCCTCGAGGCGGACGTCAACCTCACCGTGGTGCGCTCCTTCGTCGAGCGTGTGCGCGCGAAGGCCGTCGGCATCGAAGCGATCCGCGGGGTCAAGCCGCACGAGCAGTTCGTCAAGATCGTCCAGGACGAGATCACGACGCTGCTGGGTGGCGACTCGGCTCGCATCCGCTGGAACGACCGCGGGCCGACCGTCATCATGATGGTTGGTCTGCAGGGCACGGGCAAGACGACCACGACGGCCAAGCTCGCGCGCTGGCTGAAGAAACGCGAGAGCAAGAAGCCCATGCTCGTGGCGGCCGACGTCCAGCGGCCCGCGGCGATCGAGCAGCTCCGCGTACTCGGCCGTCAGCTCGACGTCCCCGTGTACGCCGAGGAGGGCGGCCGCCCGCCCAAGATTTGCAGGCGCGGCATCCAGGCTGCCATCGACAAGGGCTGCGATGTCGTCCTGTTGGATACGGCCGGTCGACTGCACATCGACGACGAACTCATGGATGAGCTCGAGGACATCCGCGCCAAGACCGAGCCGCAGGAGATCTGGCTCGTCGTGGACGCGATGCTCGGTCAGGACGCCGTCACGAGCGCCGCTGAGTTCAACCAGCGCTTGGACGTCACGGGCGTGATCCTCACCAAGACCGACGGCGACGCGCGCGGGGGCGCTGCCCTAGCGATTCGCGACGTCACGGGCAAGCCGATCCGCTACGTCGGCATCGGCGAGAAGCTGGATCAGCTCGAGGCGTTCGTGCCCGAGCGCATGGCACAGCGCATTCTGGGCATGGGCGACGTGGTCGGCCTCGTCGAGCAGGCCCAGGAAGTGATCGACCAGGAGCAAGCGCAGAAGCAGGTCGAGCGCATGCTCATGGACCGCTTCACCCTGGACGACATGAAGGACCAGTTCCACAGCTTGATGAAAATGGGCGACATGCGGTCCCTCATCGCCAAGCTGCCCGGCGGCGCCGCGATCACCGAAGAGCAGATGGCCGGTATGCCGCAGCCGCAGGACATGCGCCGCATGGTCGCGGTCATCGACTCCATGACGCCCCAGGAGCGCGTGGATCCGAGCGTGATCCACATGCAGCGGCGTCACCGAATCGCCCGCGGGTCCGGCACGAACGTGAACCTCGTCGGCGAGGTCATCAAGTCCCATCGCGAGATGGGCAAGCAGTTCAAGGCACTGAAGAAGCAGGGGCTGATGGGTCGCATGGCGAGCCGGTCCCTGAATCGAGCAAAGACCAAGCGCCTGAAAAAGCACAAGCGCGAAGGTACAGACATCAAGAAGTGGTTCAGCCCGTAGGCGCGCAGGCAGCGCCCACGGTCGAATCCCAACGAAGGAACTCTCCATGGCAATCGTGATTCGCATGTCCCGTCAGGGACGCAGGAACCGCCCGCACTACCGCTTGGGCGTCTTTGACCGTCGTACGCGTCGGGACGGCCCGCCGATCGAGCACCTCGGTCACTACGACCCGCGTGTCGAGGAAGAGGCCAACAAGGTCAAGCTCGACGAGGAGCGCATCCGCTACTGGCTGAGCGTCGGCGCCGACGTCTCGGACACGGTGCGCAGCTTCCTGCGCAAGCGCGGCATCGAGACACCCGCCCAGGCCCCGACCGCGAGCAAGAAGGGCAAGAAGAAGGCCGCCAACTAGCGCGCCATCCCGTAGGTGCCTGTCGCGCCTGCGTCCTTGCCCTCCTTTCACGCGACCCCCGGGATCCCCTCGATGGCAGCCAAGACGAAGAAGAAGCCGACCATCGCCGATGTGATGGATCTCCTCGAACCCATGTTCGGCGCGCCCGCGCGTTCCGAGCGGATCGAGGATCCGTTGATCGACCACCTGTTGGTGGCCACGATGGCGGTCTACACCTCCCAGGACGGGGCGCGCGCTATCGTGCGCGGCCTGTCCGAGAACTTTCTCGACTTCAATGAGGCGCGCGTCAGCCCGCTGAATGAGCTCGAACCGGTGATCGCGCCGCATGTGCCGGCCGAGAAGTTGCGCCAAGCGGCGTGGCATCTGCGGATGGCTCTGCAGGATGTATGGGACGGCACCCACGGTCTCGATCTCGAGCCCCTGCGCGAGGCCACGCTCAAGGTGCAGCGCGACTTCCTCAAGACCCTTCCGAACATCCCCGGCGGCGCAGCCGCCGTGCTGTTCCAGGTGGCAACCGGTGAGAAGCACATCGCTTTCGGCCAGCTCGAGGAGCACCTGCTCAAGCGGCTCGGCATGCTGCCGCGCAGCAACACGCGCCCGCGCATTGCCAAGGCCCTTGAGAAGCAGATCAAGGCTGAGGACCGCATGCGCTTCGCCTGGCTGTTCGGCCACGCGGCCCATCTCTTCGAGACCGAGTTCGACCCGCAGCATCCGTTCTGCAAGTTGCTTGTGGATGTGAACGCGAAGGAGCTCGCGATCCGCGAGCAGGAGCGCAAGCGCGAGGAAATCCGACGCGCGGCGGACGAGAAGAAGCGCCTCCAGGAAGAGGAGCGCCAGCGCAAGCGGGACGAGCGCGAGCGCGTGAAGCAGAAACGCGAAGCGGCGAAGCTGCAGCGCATCGAGGACCGCAAGCGTCGGCAGGCTGAGGCTGCGGCCAAGAAGAAGGAAGCCGCTGCCAAGAAGAAGGAAGCGGCGGCGAAGAAGAAGGCCGACGAGCTGGCTCAGAAGAAGGCGATCGCTGAGAAGGCCAAGGCCGATGCGGCGAAGGTGAAGGCCGACGCGGCCAAGAAGAAGGCCGCCGAAGCCGCGAAGAAGAAGGCCGCGGCTGCCAAGAAGAAGGCGGCCGCCGCCAAGAAGAAGGCCGCAGCCGCGAAGAAGAAAGCCGCGGCTGCCAAGAAGAAGGCGGCGGCGAAGAAGAAGCCGAGCGCCAAGAAGCCGCCTGCGCCGAAGAAGGCCGCGCCCAAGAAGGCCGCGCCCAAGAAGGCCGCGGCTGCCAAGAAGAAGGCCGCGCCCAAGAAGGCCGCGGCTGCCAAGAAGAAGGCGGCTCCGAAGAAGAAGGCGAGCGCGACCAAGAAGCGCGCCGCGCGTCGGCCGCGCCGCAAGAGGTAGTCCGTGCCGCGGCCCTTGGTCCTCGCGAGCCAGAGCCCACGTCGGAGCGAGCTCTTGCGGGCTGCGGGGATCGACTTCGAGATCCGGTTGTTCCCGCCGGTCGACGAGACCCCGCGTCCTGGCCTCGAAGATCCGCGCGCGATCGTGCGGGATCTCGCTGAGCGCAAGGCGCGTTCTGCGTTGCTCCATGCGCCGCACGAGCGGGTGCTGACGGCAGACACGTTGGTGTTCCTCGAAGACGACATCCTGGGCAAGCCGGCGGACGCCGAGGAGGCTCGGATGATGCTGACCGCGCTGTCGGGTCGCAGTCACATCGTGGCCACCGGCGTGGCGCTGGCGGGACCCCGCGGAGGCGCGGGGACGCGCGTGGTAAGTGACGCCGCGGCGACCCGCGTGCGATTCCGCGAGTTGACCGCGGGCGAGATCGAGGCCTATGTGGCGACGGGCGAACCGCTGGACAAGGCCGGGGCCTACGCGCTCCAGGGTGGTGCAGCGGTCTTCGTTTCGGGTCTGGACGGCGCCGAGGATACGGTCATCGGGCTGCCGCTAGAGGTCGTTCGGCGTCTGTTGGCTGATTGGTAGGCCCGGCGCCCAACGGGCCACTACGGCTGGGCTGCGCTCCCGGCCGATAGGGGCGGCGAGTCCCCATGCGCAAGTCCTACCTCTTCTCCATGGCCATCGTGTTGCTCGCCCTCGTGGGCATGATGCTGGCCGCCGACATGGCCCTGAAGCCGATCCGCAATACGCTCGCCATCGGGCGCGAGCTGACCGACATGCTCCGTGCCCGCGGTGATGTGGTCGAGCGCTCCAAGGTCGTGATCGTGACCCTCAAGGCTGAGGAGCGCCATCTGGCCAAGGAAGGCTTCGGGATGATCATCGAGCTGCAGCCCGCGCAGGACGTCTGCAGCCACGAGGGCCGCCTCGAGAAGCTCGCTCGCCGAGTCGTAGGCGAGGCCGCGCGCCTTTACAGCCGCGGCGGGGGCCACGCCCTGGACTGGTACGAGGTCCGCTTGGGCCCGGCCGAGAGCCCCTGGCATCGCAGCCTGCTCCGGGTGGGCTCCCAGGGCCAGATCGAGCGCCCCGAGCCAGCCATTCCCAGGACCCACGTCGCGTCGGCTCCCTAGCCCAGATGCTTCATGAAGCGCCCGGGCTAGTGTGGTGAGCGTGAAGCTCCTTTGCATCTCCGACGTGCGGCGGACTGGTCTGGGGGCGATCAGGCCGCTTCGTCGTCCTCGAGTGGACTAGCCACGAGTCGTCCTCCTCATCGGCCTTCCGCGCCCCAGCCAGTCCGCCGACCGCTGTCGGGCGGGCCTCGCTTCTGCATCCGCCATGCCCCCTGGCGCCCAGCCCGCCTATGGAAGCGAACTTCTGGCGCGGGACACTAGCCGCCCGCGCAAATCAAGCCGAGTTCCTGGATCTCGCGGGTGAGCCCGACTTGCGGGAGCGGCCGGCCCCGGTAACCTTCCCGGTTCGTCGAAGGAACCTGAGGTTTGTCATGAAGGACGGCATCCATCCCGCCTATCACCCCGTGGTCTTCGTGGACACGGGCGCGAACGCCGAGTTCACGACCCGCTCCACCATGAAGAGCAAGGAGAAGCGGACGATCGACGGCGTCGAGCACTTCGTCGTCCGTCTGGACGTCTCGTCCGCCTCGCATCCGTTCTACACGGGCAAGCAGCGCTTCGTCGACGCCGCAGGGCGCATCGACAAGTTCCGCAGCAAGTACGGCAAGAACTACGGCGGGCGGGGCAAGGACGCGGCCACCGGCGAAGACGCCGCGAGCTGATCCGTGCTCCCGGAACGGGTTCTCGCCCGACTCGAGGAGCTGGCGGCACACGCGACCGAGCTGGAGCAGCGCCTCCAGACGACGGAGGTGGCGTCCGACCATCTCGAGTTCGCGCGCCTCAACCGCGAGTTGACGGCGCTGCGCAGCACCGTCGATCTCTTCGCCGACTACCGCCAGGCCGAGGCCGAAGTGGATGAGGCCAAGGAGATCCTGGCAGGGGGCGGAAGCGACGCGGACATCCGCGAGCTCGCCACGTTGCAGCTCGAGGAGTCGGGGCAGCGACTGCACGAACTCTCGGAAGAGGTGAAGCGCTCGCTCGTCAGCGAGGATCCCGACGATATTCGCGACGCGATCATCGAGATCCGCGCCGGGACCGGCGGTGACGAAGCAGCCCTGTTTGCGGGCGACCTGACGCGCATGTACGAGCTGCTGGCCAAGCGCCGTGGTTGGAAGGTCGAAGTCATCGATAGCCACGGCGCGGAGCAGGGGGGCTTCAAGGAGGTCTCCTTCGCGATGCGCGGCAAGGGCGTGTTTGGCAACATGCGCTTCGAGTCCGGCGTCCACCGCGTGCAGCGCGTACCCAAGACCGAAACGCAGGGCCGGATCCACACTTCGACGGCGTCCGTGGCCGTGTTGCCGGAGGCCGAAGAGGTCGAGGTGCACGTCGACGAGCGCGACGTGGAGATGGATGCGATGCGCGCGGGGGGCCCCGGTGGGCAGAACGTCAACAAGACGTCCTCCGCAGTGCGCCTGACCCACGTACCCACGGGGATCGTCGTGAAGTGCCAGGCCGACCCCTCGCAGCACAAGAACCGGGCAACGGCGATGCGCCTGCTCAAGGCCAAGCTGTACGAGATTGAGCGCGAGAAGAAGGCCCGCGAGCGCTCCGAGACGCGGGCGAGCCAGATCGGGACCGGCGACCGCTCCGAGAAGATCCGCACGTACAACTACAAAGAGAGCCGCGTCACCGACCATCGCATCAAGATGACCATCCACAACCTCACCGAGGTGCTGGATGGCCACCTGGACGAGCTGATGGACGGGCTCAAGCAGGACGAGATCAGCGCGCGGCTCGAGGCGCTGTAGCGCGAGTCGTCCCCGGCGGATCTGCCGAACCCCGCAGGCGGGCCGCCGTTGCAGCCTCCGGCTTGAGGCACCGATCCGAGGTCCTGGGCGAGGCGCAGCGTGCCGTGGAGAGCGGCAAGGCCCCCGAAGGCCACCAACTACGCCCCGGCCTTGGCGTTCTAGGGCCTGGGCCGGTACGATTCCCCGCCCCCGGCCGCGACAGGAGATTCGAGCGATGACCGACGATTCCACCCTCGACGACGACGTCCAGGACACCGGTGCCCCGGAGGGCGATCTGCAGGAGGACGGTGCGTTTGACGACGCCGGCCTCGATGTCGATCCCGCCGCCGTCCTCGCGGAGGCGAAGCTCGAGCGACTCCATCGCCAGGCGTATTGGCACCAGCAGAGCAAGCAGCTCTTCTCGTTCCTGTTCGCCAACTGCATGTTCTTCGCCGCCGGCCTCGCGGCCTGGACTCGCAGTGGCTACAACGAAGACGGCACGATCATTCCGGTCGATCCGTCGTTGCTGTTCACCGGGCTCGACACGATTCGCGGGAGCGTGATCTTCGCGCTGTCGATCTACGGGTTCTGGACCGCCGTGTTCAACATCTGGCAGGGCCAGATGAAGGTGTGGCCCTACCTGCTCGCGGGCATCGTCGCGCTGTGGGTGGGCATCGGCGGCATCGTCTCCGGCATCGGCGGCGAGCAGTGGGAGCGCTCGAAGATCTACCTCAAGGATCACGCGGGCTCCAAGACACTGATGGACGATCTCTTCACGCCCCTCGGCACCATCGCCCCGGGCTTCTGGCTGTGTGCTTTCGGTGGGCTGATCGTGCTGTGGGTGATCGTTAGTGGATTGCTCAAGGGCCAGCAGACGGCGAAGGCCGCTGCGACCACCGGGGCACCCGCATCGGGTCGTCGCCGCCGCTAACCGTCCTCGAGG
>JAQBWE010000116.1 GCA_027625315.1 Planctomycetota bacterium | reverse complement strand
CTTGGGCGGCGCGCGCGCTGGGTGCGACGCAAGCCAGCCCACAATCCCGCGCTCCACATCGGCAGCGTAGGAGCAGTTGGGAGCGCCGGCGCCGGGCTTAGCCGGCTCTCGTGCGCGCACCTGCCAGACGGCGTTGTCACGCGCCAACGTGTGCGGCGTCAGCGCGTCGTCCGCTGCGCGCACGTGATAGTGGTCCTGCCCGCCGAGATCGAGAAACACGCCGACCTGCGCGAGCCGCCAGGGGAAGTCGCTCGTCCGACCCGGGACGCGATACGCGTCACGGTCGTCGACGTCGCCGAGGAAGTGGCCCCCGCCGCGCACGACGTACGTGTCGTCCCCGCCCTCATCGATGAAGAACGCTTGGCTGCGGACCTGGGCCACGCCGAAGGAGATTCGCTGCGCCTCGTACGTGTCGTTGCCACTGCCGCGATCGATCAGGAACGCGTTCACGACGTCCCATCCAAATGCGAGCGCCGCGCCGGCGGTGTCCCACAGCTCGTGCTGATCGTCGCCACTCTCATCGACGAGCGCGCCGATCGCGAAATGCGCCCCTGAGCCGCGCGTGAAGTACACGCTGCGGTAGCGATCGTTGCCGCCGCCATCCCAGAGGATGCCGGTGCCGTACCAGTACCCGAGCCCTTGGGAGAAGTTGCCCGCTTCGTACACGTCGTCGCCATCGACGTCCAGCAGCGCTCCGAGCCCCCCCGCCCACACGTGGCCATCGGAGATGTCGCCGCGGCGACCAGACCCAACGCCTTGCGCGTTGCTGACGGCGATTCGGCCCTCCGAGTGATAGTCGGCGCGTCCGGCCTTCTTCGCGTCGGGTTCCGCAACATAGCGGTCGTTGCCGCTGCGATCAGCCAGTACGCCGACGCCGCCGGGCCCCCCGAAGCCCTGGCCGTCACCCTCGCGCAAGTCGTAGCGGTCATCGCCCGCCGCGTCGAGCAAGAGTCCCGCGCCGAAGAACGCCGCGCCCTGGCCGACGGCCGCGAGGGAGTACGTGTCATCCCCGCCTTCGTCCACGAGCGCGCCCAGGCCAAACAGCCCGGCACCCAGACCCCAGCGGCCGGTGCGCCATTGGTGCGCGCCGTCGCCAGCGGCATAGACGAGGCCGCAGCCAAACACACCGGAGGCGAGCACGGCTCGGCCGGCCTCCTCCGCCTGCACATCGATGGCGGCCGGCGTGCCGATGGGACCCTCACCGCCCATAAGCAGGCCCACCGAGACGAGACGGTGCGGGGCTGTCGCGCCGAGTGGGCCCTCGGTGGCGCCACGGGCATCGAACCGCACGACGAGGAACGGATCCTCCACGCGCAGTACGTCGCGGGAACCTGCATCGAACACGACGTCCCCCAGACCCGTCGCCAGCCGGAACGCAAAGGGCGGCCAGCCGCTCTCCGGGGTCTCAAGTGCACCCAAAGCGCGCCGCGCGTCCTGCACGGCTTGCAGCGCCTTCAGGCAACCGCCATGCAGGGAATGCTCGTCGATGGCCCGCGCGGCGTCATCGAGTGCGGGAAAGTACGTTTCGCCATCCGGCGTGCTCTCCGCGAGCCGAGGCAGGGCCGCGCGCACCGCCGCGCGGACGCCGGGCGGCACGCGGCGCAGTCCGCGCTCGATCCAAGTACGTGCGTCCAGGAGGTCGAGCACGAGCGCCGCGAGCGGACGCTGCAGGCTCGCGGGGACGGCGGACACGTCGATCTCCGGCGCGGCGTCGGCTGAACCCGCTGCCCACGCAGCACGCAGCGCCTGCTCAAGCGGGCGCTCCGCCGCGGGCTCGGAGCGCAGGCCCGACGTATCGAGTCCAAAGACCCGGAAGCCGCCGATACGTCGCTCCGTGGCTAGCATGATCCCTAGCTTGTGCAGCGTCTCGACGCCGCGCGCCGTGTCGGTCGGGGCGGCACGCAGCAGTTCCGGCGTCAGCAGGTCTTCCACCGCGTTGCCAAGACTGCGCGTAAAGGCGTACGTGTCGAGCGGATGCGCGAGGAGATCCTCGAAGAACGGCATGACGTAGGGCACGGTCCGCGGATGGGGATACCGCGGCCAGTGCGCCTGCGGGCGGTACCCGAGGTCGGCCTCAGTCAAACCCATCGTACGCAGCGCTGCGGCGAATGCATCGGGCGCGGCCGCGTCCTCCTCGGCGCACGCACCGCCAGCGACGAGGAGCGGCAGCAGGATCAAAAGCAAGAGAATCGGGCGAAGTCGGTGCACGCGGATGCTCCCCAGGACCAACAACCTTCCCCCCCAGCGACGCCGAACGCAAGAGCGTCCGGGAATCTGGTGGCCGCGCGCGCAGGCGCGCCGAAGATGGGCCGATGCAGAGTTTCGCCCCAGTGACTCCGGATGTCATCGCCGCGCTCGAAGCCATCGTCGGCGCGGCAAACGTGGTGACGCGCGATCCCGAGCTGCTGCTCTACGGTCGCGACGAGACGGAAGATCTGCAGTACCGCCCGGAAGTCGCCGTGCGCCCGATCGACACGCGCCAGGTCGCGCAGGTCATGGAGCTCGCGCACGAAGCCGGGATCCCGGTCACTCCGCGCGGCGCGGGTACGGGCCTCTCGGGCGGCGCGTTGCCCGTGTTTGGCGGCATCGTCCTGTCCGTGGATCGCATGAACAAGATCCTCGAGATCGACGAGCGCAACCTCATGGCACGCGTCCAGCCCGGCGTCATCACGGGCGTGCTGCAAGAGGCCGTCGCCGAAAAGGGCCTCTACTACCCGCCGGATCCCGCGAGCAACGGCTCGTGCATGATCGGCGGCAACATCGCCGAGAACTCCGGCGGCCCGCACTGCGTCAAGTACGGCCTCACGAAGGACTACGTGCTCTCGCTAGAAGCCGTCCTGCCCGACGGCCAAGTGTTCCGCACCGGCGGCAAGCTGCGCAAGGATGTGGCTGGCTACAACCTCACCCAGCTGCTCGTGGGGAGCGAAGGCACGTTGGCGATCGTGACGGAGGCCACGCTGCGCCTCATCCCGATGCCCGCGTATCGCCGGACCTTGCTCGCGCCGTTTGACAGCCTCGACACGGCGGCGCGCGCAATCGTGGCGGTGTATCAGTCGCGCATCACGCCTTCGGCCCTGGAGATTGTCGAGAAGGCGGCGCTGGCCGCTGCGGTCGAGCACCTGGGGCGCAACGTGCCGTACGCCGACGCCGAGGCGCAGATCCTGCTGGAACTCGACGGCCACGACGAACAGGCCCTCGATCGTGATGTCGAGCGCGTCGGCGAGGTGCTCCTCGAGGTCGGCGCGCTGGACGTCATGCTGGCGGACTCGCCCGCCAAGGAGCGCGAGCTCTGGAGCGTGCGCAAGTGCCTCGGCGAAGCCGTCAAGAAGCAGGCCGCGTACATCGAGTGTGATACGGCCGTGCCCCCCGACCGCGTGCCGGACTTGCTGCGCGGGGTGCGGGAGGTCGCGGCGCGATTCGGCATTCGCCAGATCAGCTACGGACACGCGGGCGACGGCAACATCCACGTCAATGTGCTGACCGACGACACCGACCACGCGCGGCGCACGGAGCGCCTGCGCCCCGCGATTGAGGCCATCTTCCAGGTCGCTGTTGGCCTCGGCGGCACGATCACGGGCGAACACGGTGTCGGCTGCTCCCAGAGTCGCTACCTGCACCTGTGCCGCGATCCCGTCTCGCTCGCCGTCATGCGCGCCATCAAGGACGCGTTCGACCCCCGCGGGCTGCTCAACCCCGGCAAGGTGCTCCCCGCCGAAATCCCACCCCCGCTGCCTGTTGCATGAACCGCAGGCCGCGCCCTTCCCGACTTCCCTAGCGCCAACGATCCGTGATTCCCGACCTGCCCAGCACCTATGTCGAACACCTAGTGACGCCGCACGGCATGGGGGACGTTTCGGAGCCGCACGCCGCGGGCGAGTTCGGCAGCATGGTCGGCGGCATTGGCGTGCGCATCTCACTCGCCTACGGCTCGGGCACAAACAACGGAGCGTTGATTCGCGAGGCGCGCGGACGCGTCGTGGGTAGCGCTGGACCACTTGCCCCCGTCTCGTGGCTGACGCGCGAGGTCGAGGGGCGGACGTATGAGGCGGCCTGCGGCCACAGCGCCGAGGGCATCCTGCACGCGCTCGGCGGGGACAAAGCGGCCAGCTTTCCCCCCGCCGTGAAGCGCGGAGCGGAGTTCGCGGTCAAGGCTCTGCGCCGCGCCCTGGGCATTGCGGTGCACGGCGTCCCGGCGAATCTCGATGGCGGCCTCCTCGTCTGCCGGTGCATCGGCGTCGGCGACCGCACGATCCGCCGGGCCATCCGCGCCGGCGCCCTCGATCCCGAGGCGATCGGTCGCGCCACGGGCGCGTGCACGGGCTGCCGCTCGTGCCGCCCGGACCTCATGGCGCTCCTCGACGACGAAACGCGAGAACGCCTCCCGCCCCCGTCCGACGCCGAGCACCCTGTAGCGCGGGTCTGCATGGCGACGGCGGGACCGATCCTGCGGGGCCTGGGACTGCCGCTCGCCGGGGCGTCCGTGCAGGGCGGGGTGGTGGTCATCCGCCTCTCCCCGCCCCGGGCGGACGCCTGCCTTTCACCGCGCGGGGCCATCGCCGTCGTGCGGCAGCTGCTGCGCGATGTGGTCGCTGAGGACGTGCGGGTCGAGCTCGCCGAGTAGGCTCCCGTGACGCTTCGGTGACCGACGCGGCGATTGAACCGCAGAATCCCGCCCGCCACGTTGCGATCCACTCGTGAGCCCTTCAGAAGGGCGCGCCTCGCGACCGATCCCGAACCCTAGGCAGGTACTCGGGAGGGTTCGCAGCGATGGGCACGGGCATTCGGACGCTGTTCTCGGTCGATGAGGCCAACCAGATCCTGCCGCTCGTGCGCTCGATCGTCCGCGACGTCGTGAACGACTTTCGCGAGCTGCGCGCAGCCGGTCGTGAGCGCCGCGCCATGGAGGTGGAGACCGCCGGGGGTCACTCCGCCCACCAGCACATTGAGGCGCTCAAGGACAAGGTGGACGTCTACTCCGCCCGCATCGAGAGCTACCTGCGTGAACTGGGCGACTTGGGCCTGGAGGTCCGCGACCTCGAACTCGGCCTCGTGGACTTCCCCTCGCTCATCGACGGCGAGCCGGCGTACCTGAGTTGGCGCCTGGGCGAAGAAGACGTGAGCTGGTGGCATCCCGCCGACAAGGGGTTCAGCGACCGCACGCCGGTCCCGCTCCCCTTGGGCATGCCCCCCTCGATCTAGCCGCCCCCCCATGGCGAGCATCTTCACGAAGATCATCCGGGGCGAGATCCCGTGCCACCGGGTGTACGAGGACGACGAGCATTTCGCGTTCCTCGACATCCAACCGGTGCAGACCGGCCACACGTTGGTGATCCCGAAGCGCGAGACGGGCTACCTGTTCGACTTGCCGCCCGCGGAGCTCGCGAAGCTGTGGACGACGGCCCAGCGCGTGGCGAACGTGCTCAAGGCGGAGACCGGCTGCGCCCGCATCGTGACGTGTGTCGTGGGCTACGAGGTCCCCCACGCCCACGTGCACTTGATTCCGACCAACGAGGCGCGGGACTTCCCGCTGCCGGCGCGCGTGCCGTTCGATACCGCGGCCGGCGCGGCGCTTGCCGCCCGTCTGCGCGCGCAGCTCTGAGGCACGCTCAGCGAGCGACGAACTGAAGGAACTCGTTGCGTGTCTTCTCGTCGCTGCGGAAGCGGCCGAGCATGCACGAGGTGACCGTGCTGCTGTTCTGCTTGCCGACGCCGCGCATCATCATGCACAGATGCTGCGCCTCGATCACGACGCCGACACCCAACGGCTGGAGGGCGTTCTGGATCGCTGTGGCGATCTGCGTGGTCAGCCGCTCCTGAACCTGTAGCCGGCGGGAGAAGGCGTCCACGACGCGGGCCAGCTTGCTCAGCCCCACGATCTTGCTGCGAGGCAGGTACGCGACATGCGCCCGGCCGAAGAACGGCAGCATGTGATGCTCGCAGAGGCTGTAGAGCTCGATGTCCTTCACGACAACCATCTCGTCGGTGTCGCTGTCGAACACGGCGGCTTGGAGCAGCGCGGCCGCATCGGCCCGGTAGCCATCGGTGAGAAAGCGCAGGCTCTTGGCCACGCGGTACGGCGTGCGGGCGAGACCCTGGCGCTGCACATCTTCGCCAATGCCGTCGAGCACGCCTTCGATGTGGCGCATCAGCTCCTCGGGCGGATGAGGGTCTTCGGGCTCCATGGCGCGAAACCCTAGCAGCGCAACCCGGCGCGCGCGGCATTTTGGACGCGGACCGGCGGGTAGTGCTCGCAGGGGTAGCATCGGGCGGTGTCGCGCCGCCTCCTGCCCCTCGTCTTCGGCCTCGTCTTGGCCTTGGTCTTCGTCACGGCCGCGGCCCGCGGCGATGACTACGAGGAGCGCCGCAAGGCCGACCGCTGCCAGTGCCACCGGGGCCAGGCCTCCTGGGACTACCTGCGCGCGCCCCTGGCGCCGCCGGAGGACGACCCGCACTGCGGCTTGCTGCTCTCGGGCGGCTCCTGCCGCACGCGGCCCCGCCCCCAGGGCACGGGCGCGGACTGCTGGGGCTCGCAGCGCGAGGCGTGTTTCTGGAAGCGCCACGCGTTCAGCTGGTCCATCGATTGTCCCCTGTGCGCGGACGACACGACGTGCACGGCCTGCCCGGACCTGCTTCCGGCGGCCAGCGCGGAACACCGCCAGGCGCCGCTGCGGGTACGCCTCACCGAAGAGCGCAAGGTCCTGGGCCCCCGCACGGTCGTGGCGCGCTCCCCCCACTTCTACGTGGTCACGAACACCGACGGCGACATCAAGCTCACGACCCAGCGCGATACGAAGCGCCTGATGAGCGCGCACGAGGTGCTGCATCTGTACCTGCAGCGCGCCGAGCTCGCCTACGCAGACTTCATGCACTGGTTCGGCGGCGACGTGAACCTCCACAAGCCCATGGCCATCTACGTCGTGGATGAGGAGGACGACCGCAAGCACGTGGGTGCCACCTACTTTGGCGGCGCGGGCATCCACATGAACTACGCCTTCGCCTACAACGACCGCATCGCCCAAGGCTACTCCGGCAATGGATTCGTCGTCGGCCAGCAGCACGAGCGCAACGACACGCGCATGCACGGATTCCTGCGCCATCAGATCGGGCACATCCTGTTCTCGTGCTGGCAGGTGCACGGCGGCTTCGAGGAGGAATGCCCGCGCTGGGCTTGGGTCGGAGCGGCCCACTTTCTGGAGAAGCTGCATCCGCTCCACCGGGACTTCGCCACGTTCTGCTACGGCGAGGGAGCCGGCGGAGAGGGTCCTGAGAAGGACTGGCCCAAGCGCGTACGCAAGCTCGCCACGCGCAAGGTCGAGCCCATTGAGACGTACTTCAACAAGACCTCCTTGAGCGCGATGCAGTACGACGATCACCTGCGCTCCTGGTCGCTGATGGACCTCATGCTGCGCGAGGATCGCGACCGCTGGCTCAAGACACTGGCTCGACTCCGCACGCGCGAGCACGAAGGCAAGGCCATGCAGACCGAACTCGGCATCAAGCCGGATGAACTGCATGACCGCTGGATCGCGCGCCTCACCGGCAAGCGCGGCACGATGGGTGACGTCCGTGCGGACGCCGGCACCGATCCCGGCGTGTCGCGCCGAGAGCGCAACCGGCTGGGGGACACCCAGGATCCCGAGGAGCTGGCCGGCTTGATCCGTGGGCTCGACCGCGTAGCGGATGTCGAGACCCTCGAGACGGTGGTGGATCGCCTCGACCATGCCAATGATCTCGTGCGCGAGTCCATCCATCTCGTGCTCGTCCGCACGAGCGATCCGGCCCTGCGGGCCTTCCTACGCGAGCAGGCGCTGTATCACGCGCGCCCGCTCGTGCGGGCTGGCGTGCTGCGCGTACTGGGCGCGCTGGGCGACGTCGAAGCGCGGGAACGCGTCGAGGCACTACTGGAGGATCGCCACGCGCTTGTACGAGCCAACGCGGCTGAGGCGCTGGCGCGCTTCGGCAGCGACGCCGCGCGCCCTGCCCTGCTCGCGGCGCTCGACGAGCGCGACGCCAAGGCCTGGATCGCGCTAGCGGACGCCTTCGCGTCCTTTCCCGGTCGCTCGGACGAGGCGAGCGTGCTGCTCGCAACGCGGCTGAATCACGATCGCTGGCAGGTACGCCTGACCGCGACGCGCGCGCTCGCAAGCGTGGGTACGGCGCTGGCCGTCGACGCCCTGATCGAGCGCTTCGAGCGCGAGAGCGGGCGGCTCGTCAAAGACACCCACGCGGCGCTGCGGGCCATCACCGGCGACGACTTGGGGCCGCGCCCCGCGACGTGGCGGACCTGGTGGGAAGAGCAGAAGGCCAAGCACGACGGACGCCCCCCGCCGCCGGAGCCCAAAGCTGAGCCGGACGGCCGCTACGCCGACGACTCGCGCCCCGGCCCCGACGATCCGCACTACTACGGCCGGCGGATCTTCTCCAAGAGCGTGTGCTTCGTGCTCGACACAAGCCTCTCGATGGACCTGAACATGAAGGTGCGCCCCGAGGATGTCGCTGCGCTCGGTGACGTGCCGGCCGAGGGCACACGCGACGCGATTGCCAAGCAGGCACTCACGGAGGCACTCGGGCGACTGGCTAAGCGCACCCGCGTACGGCTCGTGTTCTTCGGCACCGACGTCCGCCTCTGGAAGAAGGAGTTCGTGCCGATTGGCGCCAACCTCGATTCCGCCCACACCGCGATCCGCTTGGCCCGTCCGGCCGGCGAGACCAACTTCCACGGCGCGCTGAAGGCAGCTCTGGGTCTGCACGAGAAGTCGACGACGGATCCGGCGCTCGAGGACATCCCCGACACCGTCTACTTCCTCACCGATGGTCGGCCGACGCGGGGCGAGATCACCGCGATGCCCGAGCTGACGTCTTGGTTCGCCAATCTCAACCGCTTTGCGAAGATCGAGCTCTACGTCATCGCGCTCGGCGATCTCGGCGTGGATCTCCCCCGCCTCGAGGAACTCGCGCAGGCGGGGAGCGGGCAGGTGATCCACGTCCGCGAGCGTTGAGGCGGAACCCAGCGTAGGGTCTTGGCCGTGCCGTCCCTCAAGACCCTCGTCGAGCTCCAGTTCGGCGGTCGCTGCCAGCGTCCGCCGCAAGGCGTGCACTTCGTGCCCGGACGCGCGCGGCTCCTCGCGACCCCCACGCGCGTCGTGACCGCGTCGCTCGCCGAGGGCGTCGCGTGCGCCTGGGGCATGCGCCCGGACTCCCGGGTCGTGGTCTGGGCGATGAACGCCCGCCAGAAGGACAGCTTCCACCTCGACGGGCTCTTTCGCTGCGGTCGCCCGTGGTCGGATCTCGCGCGCGGGGCGTACGCACGCGTCGCCGCAGACCGCAAACGCATGCCCGGCGTCGACCTCCTCGTCCAGGGTGACCTCCCCTCGGGGGAAGGCTTGGCCTCGTCGGGCGCGTACACGATCGCCATCCTGCGGTCTTTGTATGAGGCCGTCGGTGAGTACCGCTCGCGCTGGGAGCTGGCGGAGGACGTTCCCGCCATTGAGCGCGACTGGCTCGGGCGCGAGGGCTCGACGCTGGACCCGTACATTCTCGCGGCCGCGAAGCCTCGTCAGGTCCTCGTGGTCGAGGCAGACGAACCGGGTCACACCGCGTTCGACCTTCCGGACGAGCACGCCTTCAACTTGGAGTCGCTGGAGGGTGAGCCCCTGGCTACGCCATGGTCGCCGGCGGACGCCAGCGAGGCCGCGCGCGTGACGGACGCCGCGACGGCCCTCGCAGGCGCCGCGCCCGAGCGGATGGCCCTCCTCGGACGGCTGATGGATGCCTCGGACGACGCCGCAGAGGGCCCGCCGG
>JAQBWE010000115.1 GCA_027625315.1 Planctomycetota bacterium | reverse complement strand
CGATCTCCTTGCCGTCGCTCGTCGGAGATGGGTTCAGCATCGACGCCTCGCGACGGCGTCGACCTCGGGCGCCAATCCTCCGCGAGGACAGGCTGTGTTCCTCAGCGTTTCGCGCGGCCGACCGTCCCAGGCCTAGGCGTCGGGCTCTCCAGGCCTCACGCCGCGCGCTTCATGAAACATCCGGGCTAGCTACCCGACGACGATGAACGCGCGGTAGACGGGCCCCAAGGGCGCGCGCGCAGCCTGCTGCAGCACGTAGCCCGTGTCCTTCGTGGCGACGCCAGAGAACGCGCGCTGGCCGTTCACGTAGACCTCGACGGGCTTTGACAGATCGAGCCCCGTGCCGGTCAAGTGCAGTTTGAAGCGACGCACGTGGCGCGTCGTCACGTCGATGCGCTGGCCCGGTCCGCGCACGGCTACGATCCGTCCCGACGGCTCGCCGTAGCCGAGCCCCGGCGGGTACGCCACGGCCGCAACGCGCGGCCGCGCCCTCAACGTCAGTCGCTCCTCGCCACGCTGGATGTCGAACGTGCCGTCGCGATCGGTCATCTTCGCGAGCGCGCCCATCAAGATCGTCGTGACGTTCTCGCCTTCGAGCGTCGCGCCGTCCACCGCCAGGATCACGTCGCCCGCGCGGAAGCCCGCATCCGCGGCCGCCGTGCCAGCCTCGACCTCGCGGATGCCCAAACCCGCGCCGACGTACTCTTGGTTCAGCGAGATGCCGAGCCGCGGCCTCCCCGGCGCGTCCGCCAGCCGCTCATCCACCGCACCCTCCGCGCTCGGCGCGGTCTCGTCGACCGCCAAGATCTCAATCCACGCGTGCCGGCCCTCGCTCCGCGGGAGCGCGGTCTCCCACGCCACGCGCTCAGGCTCCGGCGCGCGCGGATGGGCCTGCCAGAACGCCCGCAGCCGCGGCCAGTGCTCCGGCAACACGGTCGTCACGCGGTGGCCCGCATCCGGCAAGTCGACCCACTCCATGTTGGCGCCGGCGGCCTTCAGCTCATCAATCAGCGGCTTGATGCGCTCCGAGGGGTAGAGCGGGTCGGCACCGCCGTTGAACGCGAGCACCGGACGCGAACGCACGTTGGCCGCGAAACACGGCCCGCCGATCATGCGCGTGATGCCGGGATGCGCCATGAGCGGCAGGAAGCACGCGTAGCGCTCCGGATCGTGCGCCAGCAGGTGGAAGCAGCCGCTCGCCCCGTCGCTGAAGCCCGTTACGGCCACGCGGTCGGCGTCGATGCGCCACTCGCGCGCCAGATCGTCGAGCGCACCGCGCACAAACTCCACGCCGTTGGGCGTCCACCACTCCGAGCCCGCCTGCGTCGAGGGGGAGAGCACGAAGAAGCCCTCCTCCTGGGCGATCTCGAGCATCGTGCGGATGCCGAACGCGCCCCCCTCGTCCACCGGCCGCGAGACCGCGCCGTGCAACCAGATGAGCACCGGCCACGCGCGCGCGGCATCGTAGGTCTCGGGCACGCACGCATAGATCGTGTGCTCGCCGCCGCCAACGCGCGGACGCTTCCACTCCACCACCGGCCCTTGGCGCGGTTCCGCCGCCCAGCGCCGCACGCCCGGCAGCGCGTCGGCAACGGCGTCGGAGTCGGGCCGCCGTGCGGTCAGCGCCATACCCAGCGCTGCGCGCGCGCCGGGATCGGACTCCGCGAAGAACGCCTCCAACTCGGCGGTCAGGGCCGGCGCGTCCTCGGCGGAGAGCGCCGGCGCGAGCAACAACACGAACGCGAGGGCAATCCCACAACGCATGATCTTCTCCTGCGGCCTCGCCGCGAGATCACACGAAGGTGATCTCCTGCCCGTCCTTGCCGTCCTTGACCAGGATGCCGACCTCAGCCAACACGTCGCGGAGGCGATCGGCCTCGGCCCAGTCGCGCGCCAGCCGGGCGGCGGCACGGGCATCGACCAAGGCTTGCTGGTCGGCGCTTAGTTCCCGCGCGCCGCTGGCGAGTCGCAGTCCGAACACGCGATCGGCCTTGTCGATCAAGGTCACAACCGCGGCGGCATCCGCCGCCGCGAGGCGCTCGTCGCGGGCGTGGCGGTTGGCCTCGCCCACGAGCCCGTGCAGCGCGGCCAACGCCTCGGCGCCGTTCAGATCTTCATCGAGTGCCGCCACGAACGTCGCGAGCGCCGCGTCGGCGAAAGCTGAGGGCGCCGCACCGGCAGCCGTGCGCGCGAAGCGCTCGCGTGCCTCGCGCAAGTTCAGCAGCGTCTTCGCGGCGGCTTCAAGCCCCGCGAACGTGAAGTCGAGCGACTTGCGGTAGTGCCCGGAGAGAATCAGCAGGCGAAACGCCGGCGCAATCTTCGAGCCGTAGCGCTCGAAGAGATCCTGCAGCGTGAAGAAGTTGCCCTTGCTCTTAGACATCTTCGCGCCGTTCACGAGCAGATGCTTGTGATGCATCCAGTAGCGCACGAACGGCCGCTGCCCCAAGGCGGCCTCGCTCTGGGCGATCTCGTTCTGATGGTGCGGGAAGAGCAGGTCCTCGCCGCCTAGGTGAATGTCGATCGACGGGCCCAGCAGCGCGGACGACATGGCCGAGCATTCGATGTGCCAGCCGGGGCGACCCTTGACGACGCGCGCCGCGCCGCCCACCGTGAAGGTGGGCTTCCAGAACACGTCGCCATCGGTTTCGACGTAGCCCTTCCACAGGGCGAAGTCGCCCACGGACTCCTTGTCGTACTCGTCGGCCTGCACCCGACCGCTCGCTCCGGCCTGGAGCGTGTTGCGATCGAGATTGGCCAGCTCGCCGTACGTCGGGAACGACGCGATGCGGAAGTAGATGGAGCCGTCGTCGGCCAGGTACGCGTGGCCCTTGTCGAGCAGGGTCTGGATCATCGCGACCATGCCGTGAACGTAGTCCGTGGCGCGCGGGAAGTGGTTCACCTGCGGCGTGCAGCCGAGGGTGTCCATGCCCGCGAGGTACTTGTCAGTCCAGCCGCGCGTGAACGTCGCGCGGTCCATCCCGGCCGCCTGCGCGTCGCGGATGATCTTGTCTTCGACGTCGGTGATGTTTTGCGCGTAGACGACCGGGTAGCCGGACTCGCGCAGCCAGCGGACCACGAAGTCCGAGACGATCGAGAGCGACCAGTTGCCGATGTGGACGTGGCTGTAGACCGTCGGGCCGCAGGCGTAGACCGTTACGCGCCGCGGATCATGCGGCTCGAAGGGCTCCACCTTGCGCGCAAGGCTATTGAAGAGGTGCAGGGGCATGGTTCGCGGCTCGCGCTCTTCATTTCGTCGCCTACTCGTCGGTCGGATCCGCCCAGTCTCGCGAGCTAGGCTCGTCAAACTCAGGCACGGGCAACGCGGGCTCGCCCGCGTGGTTCCGTACAGCGTTTTGTACCCCCGCCAGGGCGTATTGGAACTTCTCCCGGGCGTCATCCGGCCAGCGGCGGCCGCCGAGCGCCTCGAAGAAGGGCGCGAGCGCGCTGACGTCGCGTGGGTCCAGGGCCAGGATCTCCGCCAGGGACCGGCCCCGGATCCAGCGAATCAGGATGTCCGCCGCCACGTACATCGCCGGGTTGCAGAGGCCGCACGCCGCGCTCGCCTCGAGCACCGTCCCCTCGGATCCGATGAGGGCGAACTCGGTCAGGTTCTTGCCCCCACCGCGGCACCCCTCAACCGTGGCGAAGCCCGTCGGCGGGGTGGCCAAGGGCCGGAAGCTCTCGGGCACCCGGCCCGGCCCCATCGCCGCGAAGATCTTCTCCGCGTAGTACTGCCGCACTTCCGGGCTGACAGCCATTACGCGTCGTCGAAGTAGTCGAGCGGATGGCGCACGACCCGCTCGACGATGTCGGCGAAGGCGTCGCACTCCTCGAGCGTGTTGTAGAAGTACACGGAAGCGCGCAGGTTGTTCTTCGCGCTGCCGACGGCGTCGAACCGCTTGTGCAGGTAGGCGTTCACGCAGAACATCCCGCGCCGCACCATGATGTTGGCCTCGCGGTCGCCCAGGCGCTCGATGGCGTTGATCAGCGCGCCGCTCGGCGACGTCATCGTGATGACGCCGCCGCGCTGCGCCGGGTCGCGCGGCCCCAGCAGCCAGAAGTGGTCGCACGTGAGCGGAGCCAGGCGCTCCGTGAGGCGTGTGTTCAACGCCAACTCCTGCGCGGCGATCGTGTCGTAGCCCACCGTCTGGGTGACGTACTCGATGGCGGCGGCCGCCCCCAGCATGCCGGCGTAGTCCTGGAGGCCAGCTTCGAAGCGTCCGGGCGGCTTCTTGTACTCCACGCGATCCTGCCAGGTGTCGGCGATGGTGTCCCCGCCCACGATGAACGGGTCGAGCTCGGCCAACAGGTCGTAGCGGCCCCACAGCACGCCCATGCCCGTCGGGCCGCACATCTTGTGGATCGAGAACGCGAGGAAGTCCACGCCGAGTGCGCGCACGTCGACGCGCCGATGGGGCACACTCTGCGCGGCATCCAGCACCAGCACGCCGCCGACCTCGTGCACGCGCGCCGCCAGGGCGCGAATGGCGTCGTCGGGTACGACCGTACCGTCCAGGTTGCTCGCATGCGCGATGGCCAAGACCTTCGTGCGCGGCGTGATGGCCGCCAGCGCTCGCTCTAGGTTGAAGCCACCGTCCTCGTCGAGATCGAAGTGGCGCCGTACGACGAGCTCGGGATCGCCGGCGCGCTCCCGCAGGCGGCGCTCGGCCTCCAGCCAGGGCACGAGGTTGCTGTTGTGCTCGCGCTCGCTCCCCAGGACCTCGTCGCCCGGCTCCAGCCGCAGGCCGTGGGCCACGATGTTGAGCGCTTCGGACGTATTGCGGGTCCAGACGATCTCATCGGAACTGGCCGCACCGAGCAAATCCGCCGCGGTCTGGCGCGCGTGGACCTCGTGTTCCCGGAGCTCCTCTTGGAACCAGTTATCCAGCTGCCGGCTGCCCTCGGAACGCCCCCCGCCGCACGTGGGGAACTCCTCGTAGTAGCGCCGCAGGGCGTCGATCACGACGCGCGGCCGCAGGGTCATGCACGTGTTGTTGAGGTAGATCGGCGGCTTGCCCCGGCGCAGGCGAGCCAGCGCGGGAAAGGCCTCGCGCAGTTCGCGGATGTCGCGCCCGAGGGTGGTCATGGCGCTGAGGATACGCCGGTTCCCGCGCCGGGGCACCGCCCGCCGCGGGCCCTCGCCCTGCGCGCCGGTATCCTTGCCCCCATGATCCGTGCCGCCCTACTCCCCGCCCTCGTCGTGCTGCTCGCCTACGCCTCACCCGTCGCGGCCGAGGCGCCCACACACGCCGTCCCGGTCGTGCGCCCTGTGCAGCTTGACGGCCGCGTGCTGACGGCGGAGTGGGCGGACGCGCTCGCGTTGCCCCTCGCGCCGGGCACGACTCTCCGGCTTCAGCAGTTCCGCGGCACCGTGATGCTCGGGTTCGAGAGCGACCGCATCTGGAGCGAGGGCAGCATCCTCACGCTGTTCTTGTGTCCGGACGGCGCGGACGCGGGCGGACGCGGGCCCGGCTGCGTCCGGCTCGACTATGAGCCGTTCCGTCACGACCGCGAGCACGTGATCCTCTACCGCTACGGCGCTGCCGGGGCCGCGGAGCGACTGCACGGCCGCTCGGTCGTGCGAAGCCAACTCGGACCCGAAGGCACACAGTTGGAAATCGCCTTCGCCGCAGAGCTGCTCGGTCTGACCGCCGAGTTGACGGGGCCGATCCGCCTCTGCGCCCAGTGGGCCCGGCGCGGCGCTCCGGCGCTGTACTACCCCAACGATGTTGATTTCCGCGCTGGCGGCGCGGAGGCGCCGCCCGACTTCGTATCCGCGGCGCGCTGGGCCCGACTTGAGGGGTTGGCGGCGCCGAATGGTCCTGGGGCCTTCCCCGACGAAGAGTGGCAGGCCTGGGTTGATCACGACGCGGAGATCGCCCGCCGCGGGCGCACGGCGCACATGCGCATGCAATTGCTCAGCGAGGAGTGGCTGAAGGAGGACAAGGCCGACAAGATCTTGGGGCCCGAGGTGCTCGACGAGTTTGCGTGGATCGCCCAGCACGAGCCCCTCGCTCCCGAGGATGTGCTGGTGAAGACCACCCTGCTGCGTTTCCTCAACCGCCATGCGGAAGCGGACGCCGTGCTCACGACACTGATCGACGTCGTCCGGCGGCCGGACATCACCCTGCAGGCCTTGCACCAACGCGCGCTCGTTCGCCGCGCGGCCGAGCGCTACGACGACGAAGCCGCCGATTGGCGGCAACTGGCTGAGCGCGCCGGTGCAATCGGTGGCCGCTACGCGGACGAGGCCAAGCGAGCCGAAGCCGCGCGCGAGGGTTGGGCGCGCGAGCAAGAGGCCCGCAAGGCAGCAGAAGCCGATCCGACCAATCCGCGCGTGCGACTCGAGACGCCCCACGGCGAGATCGAGTTGGTGCTGTACGCCGACAAGACGCCGGCTTCTGTCGCCCACTTCCTCGCGCTCGTTGAGAGCCAGTTCTACGACGGCACGCTGTTTCATCGCGTGAAGGGCAACTTCATGGCCCAGGGCGGCGACCCGAAGAGCCGCGAACTCGGCTGCGAGTTCGCGGGCGCGGGCAGCTCCGGCGCGGAAGTCGAAGTCGAGTCGAACAGCGCGCACGACTTCTACCGCGGCGCCCTGTGCTTCGCGCGCGCCGAGCACCGCGAGACCAACGGCAGCCAGTTCTTCCTGGTGACCGCGCCCAAGCCCAGACTTGGCAGCTACACGATCTTCGGCCACGTCGTCCGCGGGCAGGCGGCGGCGGATCGCCTGGAACTGTGCGACCCCCTGCTACGAGCCCAGGTCCTCACGCGATGAACGCGGCGTGTGCCGGCCGCCGAGCGCACCTTCGAACCCCGGCGCGGCGATCCGCGGCGCGCGACGTTGGTAGGAGGGTCGTGTCGCTCCTCCGCACCCTCGCCCGCCCGGCCCGCGCCGCAGGTCTGCTGGCCGTGGCGGTGCTGCTGGCGACCGCTGGCTCACCCCCCGCGCAGGCGGCCGACGATCTCGAGGGGCTTGTCGAGGCCTACGAAGCGTCCGTCCCGGCCGCCCGCGACCGCTCCGAGGCGGGCTACGCCGCGCAGTCCGCCGCCCTGGAGGACATCGCCCACCTCCGAACGGACGATGCGCGCAAGACCCTGCGACGACTGTTGCTTGAGTATGGCGACGGCGACTACAGGCAGGCTGCGCTGCTCCTCGCGGCCCTCGTGCGCTACGGACCGCCGAAGGACCTCGACTACGTGATCGACTGGGTCGAGGGTCGCAAGGACCCACTCATGATCGAGTGGCTGCACGAGATCGTCGGCGCGGCGCAGCTGCCCGCCACGCGCGAACACTTGCGCGGGCCGGCCCTGCGCGGCGCCACGCCGCGCGTGAAGATCCAGATCGTGCGGGGGCTTGCCGCGGCCGCGGACCCCGCGGTGATTTCAACGCTCGTGGACATGACGCGCGAGGCCGACCGCGACGTGCGCATCGAGGCAGTCGAGTCGCTCGGGTTGCTCGGGGAGCGCAGCGCCCGGCCCGTCGTGCAGGTGTTCCTGCGCGACCCTGAGCCCCACTTGCGCGCCGCCGCGGCCCGCGCCCTCGGACGCTTGGGTGATCCCATGGCGCTGCCGGCGCTGGAGCGAGCACTCCAAGACGAGGTGGCCCGCGTCGTCGAATGCGCCGCGGAGGCGCTGGGCGTCCTTGACGACGCGCGCGCGGTCCCCGCCCTCATCGCGGGCCTGGCCCGGGTAGCCGGAACCGATCTGCGACTCGCCGACGCTTTCACCGAGGCGCTGCAGCGCATCTCAGGCAAGGGCATCCCCGACGATGCAGAACTCTGGCTCGCTTGGTGGGCGACCGTCAAGGACCACCTGCCCTTTGAGAAGGCGGCAGAGAAGCCCGGCACCAAGACCGTGGGGCCGACCTATCACGGGTTCCCCGTGCGCTCGAGCCGGCTGATCTTCGTGCTGGATGTGAGCCGCAGCATGGGCTGGAACGGCCGCCTCGACGACGCGAAGCAAGAGCTCGTGCAGGTGCTCGACAAGCTGCCGCCCAGCACGCGGTTCAACGTGATCGTGTTCAGTCATCAGGTGTGGGTGTGGCGGGACGGGCTACAGCCTGCCACGAGCGGCAACGTACGCGTCGCGCGGGCGTGGGTGCGCGCGCAGCGCCCGCTGCTTGGCACGAACACCTACGGCGCTCTCAAGACGGCGTTCGGCGATCCTGAGGCCGACACCGTGTTCCTGCTATCCGACGGTCACCCGAGCGAAGGCTCCGTGATCGATCCGCAAGTCATCCTGAACACGGTGCGGTCGTGGAACCGCCTGCGGGGCGTCCGCGTGCATGGCATTGCCCTGCTCAAGGGCGCGGCTCCGGCGGCGTTCCAAGCGCTCGAAGATCAGGAGCGCTCGCTGTGGTTCATGCAGAAGCTGTGCGCCGAGAACCACGGGCGCTTCCGCGAGATCCGGTAGCTCGCTACGGGGCCGCGACAGGCGGCATCAGCACCGCGGCGAATCCGCCGTCGCCGTCGGCCGACGGCCACGTTCGAAACGCCACTTCCCCCGTCCAGCCCACATGGCGAGCGAGGAACGCCTCGAACACGCCCTCGTTCTCAGCCGGTTCGATCGAGCAGGTGCTGTAGACGAGTCGACCGCCTGGCCGTACGAGTCCGGCGGCGCGATCGAGCAAGTCGCCCTGCACGGCAGCCAGCGTCGCCGCGTCGTCGGGCCGCGCGCGCCAGCGGGCTTCCACCCGCCGGGCGTACACACCCGTGTTGGTGCACGGTGCATCAATCAGCACGGCGTCAAACGAGGCGGGCTCGAACGGGAGCGGCCCCTCCGGCGCCACACGCTTGACGTGGTAGTTCACGGCGCCCATGCGCGGGCGAAGCGCCTCGAGCAGGGCGATCTTGCGCGGGTCGATGTCGCAGGCCACGACTTCACCCTGTCGCAGCTCGTCGGCGGCCTGCAGCGTCTTGCCGCCGGGCGCCGCGCACAGATCGAGCACGCGCTGGCCGGGCTGGAGCGCCAAGCACGGCACCACACGCTGGCTCGTGGCGTCCTGCACGGTCGCGTGGCCCTCCTCGAGCAGCGGCTCCACGGCCTCATCGCCGCCGCGCAGACAGACCGCGCCGGCGCGCAGCTCCCACGCCAAACCGCGCTCGTCGAGTGCCGCGGTCAAGGCCTCGGTCGTGCCGCGCGCGCGCAACGTCAGAGGCGGGCGACCGATGCCGGCTCGCAAGATGTCGCTCGTTCGGTCGGTGCCGAATGCGCGCAGCCAGCGCTGCACCGACCACGTGGGCATCCCGTAGCGCGCGCCCAGATTGGCGGCGGCGTGCGTCTCGGGATCCGGAAAG
This sequence comes from Planctomycetota bacterium, assembly GCA_027625315.1. GTDB lineage: Bacteria > Planctomycetota > PLA2 > PLA2 > JAEUHO01 > JAHEIK01. The sequence goes on along the minus strand of JAQBWE010000115.1, from coordinate 708 downwards.
ACGTCGCCCTTCATGCGCACGGCGCCGCCGTCCTCGCGTGGCACGTCGCGGCGGGACTCCGTGGCTCCGGTTGCGGGGCCCGCGATGCCGCGGATCAGTGCGCGCAGGACGCCGTTCACGAACCCCGCGCGCTTGGCCCCCGCATGCTTCGACGCCCAGCCGACCGCATGATCGACGGCCGCGTGGTTCGGAATGCGATCGAGGAAGAACAGTTGATAGGCCCCCAGCCGGATCGCAATGCGGAGCGCGGCGTTGAGGCGCTCGATCGGCCGGCTGGAGAACGACGCGAGCACGGCATCGAGCGTGCCTTGGCGTCGCAGCGTCCCGTAGGCCAGCTCGGTCAGCAGTGCTCGCTCGCGCGGATCGACCAGAGCACGGCGTGCCGCGGGCAGGGAGTCCTTCATGCGACCGCCACCGCGATCCAAGCGCAGCAGGAGGTCGGCAGCGAGGTCGCGGGACGTCGGCATGGGCCTCTTGTAGAGCGGGGCGGCGCTGGCACCTTGCATCCGGCGCACCGTGCTACAAGGATGCCCGACCCGACCGAGGAGATCCCCCATGGCAAACGGCGCGCGCAGGAGCCGCAATGGCGGCGCACGAGGTAACAGCAGCTCGCGCGGAGGCGGTAGCTCCCGCAGTGCCGGTGGCTCGCGCAGCGGTGGCGGTGGCTCGCGCAGCGGTGGCGGTGGCGCGCGCGGCGGCGGTGGTTCG
>JAQBWE010000114.1 GCA_027625315.1 Planctomycetota bacterium | reverse complement strand
TGAGGCCACGGGGGGCGCGACGGGCGCCCGCGCCGAAGGCACGTCGCGCACGGGCGCATTGCTCGTCGGGTAGGCCTGACTCGGAGGTGTCCGACTCGGCGGCCTGCTGCTGGGCAGAGCTGCGCTGGGCGTGCCCTGTCGGCGGCGGAGCACGCGCGGCGGCGGTAGTGACCCGAGCGGACTCCCGCTACCGGGTGTGACGGCGGGGTTGCTCCACGCGGGTGTCGGGTTCGCCGGCGGCATCGGCTCCGCTGCGGGCTCCGGGTCAACCGGCACGTCCGCGCTCGGAGGCACGGCCTCGGCGACGGGCCCTTCGACCGGCAGGTCTTCCGGCGCGGGCTCCGCGCCCTCGGTCGGCGGCGGGAAGTCCGGGCCGGGATCGTCCGCATAGGCCGGCGCACCCACACCCAGGCACAGGCCCAGGAGCAGACACGGAAGGAGAAGGGTGGCTAGATCGCGTGCTCGGCTCATGACGTCACTCCCGCTTGGAGGATGATATAGGCCATCAGCGCGTGAACGATCACGACGCAGCTGATGGCCGTGGATTCCAGGGTACGGGCGATGAGGCGACCGCGGTTGCCCGCGCCGAGGGCCTTGCGGGTGTCTTGGAGCACCGGGAACCACCAGAACAAGAGGCTCCAGGAGGCCAGGCTCATGAGGACGACCAGCGCGGCGGTCCAGAAATGGAGGCGCGGGGCGCTGGGGTCCGGAAACATCACAAGGAACGGCAGGGCTCCGTAGCAGCAAACCGCCACCACGGCGCTCACCTGGAGCATCGGGCTGGCCCGTAGTCGCTGGAGCGCGTAGTCGCGCAGTCGGCCGCGGCCCGGCACAAGGTCGGGCGCCGGCGTGTCCAGCGCGGCGTCGGCGGGCTCGCCGGCGGGGTGGTGGTGGGCTTGGGGGTCCGTGGCGAGGCTCCGGCGGCAAACAGATGCGGGCGTTTGATCCTACCTGCCCCGGGGGCCCGTTGAATGCGGGCAGCCGGGCCTACGCGGAGAGGAACGTCCGCGCCGCCTCCGTGAGCAGCGGGAGGACCTCATGGACGTCCCCGATGATGCCGTAGTCCGCGACGCGGAAAATAGGCGCCTCCGGGTCCTTGTTCACCGCGACGATGACCTTCGAGCTGCTCATGCCCGCCAGGTGCTGGATTGCGCCGCTGATGCCGCAGGCCACATAGAGCTTGGGCGAAACGGTCTTGCCGGTCTGGCCCACCTGCTCGGCGTGCGGACGCCAGCCGGCATCCACCACGGCGCGCGAGGCGCCATGCGCGGCGCCCAGGGCCGTCGCCAAGTCGAGGATCTCGCTCCAGTGCTCGGGGCCGCCCAGGCCGCGTCCGCCTGAGATGATGCGATCGGCCTCGGTGAGTTCGAGCCGCTTCTCGGCGGCCGGCACAACCTCACGCAAGCGCACGCGCGCGGCGGGCGGCGTAACGGCGAGGGTGCGCGTCTTGGCTTCTCGCGGGCTCTCAGCCGGCGGCACCGCGTTGGGCCGCAGCGAGACGATGCAGGGACCGGACGCCGCGATGTGCGCGACGGCCTTGCCCGCGAACTTGGGCTTCGTCGCGACGACGGCGCCGCCCTCGACGGTCAGGGCGACCGCGTCGCTGATCAGCGCGCGGCCCGTGCGACCCGCCACATAGGCCCCGAGTTCCTTGCCGAGCACCGTGGCGGAGAGCAGCACGACATCGGGCTGCGTATCGGCGATGGCCGCCTCGAGGGCCGCCGCCTGGGCGTCAAGCAGATGCCGGCCGTACGCCTCGCCGTCGACGTGGAGCACCTCGTCTACGCCGTGGCGTCCGAGCACGCCGTCGGCCGCGAGGGCGCCCGTGACCAGCGCCGTCAACGTGCCGCCCTTGGCGTCAGCCAGGGCCCGGCCGGCCGTGGCCACTTCGGCAGCGGGCTTCTTGAGCGCGGCGCCAGCAGAACCATGGCTCGTCTCGAGATAGATCAGCACGTTCGCCATCACAGCACCTTCTTGTCGTTGCGCAGGGCCGTGAGCAGGCTCTGCATCCCCGCGGCCGTGGGCTCAATCTTGACCATCGCTGCGCGTGCGGGCGGCAGCTCGAGGCTGCGCAGCTCCGTCTTGCCACCGGTGGCGTCGCACGCGACGGTCTCCAGCGGCTTCTTCTTGGCGGCCATGATGCCCTTGAGGCCGGGATAGCGCGCTTCGGCGAGGCCCTTCTGTGCCGTGATCACCGCGGGCAGGTCCACGTCCAGCCGCTCGGTCTCGCCGTCGACTTCACGCTCCGCGATGGCGGTGCGGCCGTCCACCGTGAGGCCGTGCACGAACGCCACGCACGGCAGTCCGAGCGCCGCGGCGAGCAAGGGGCCAACCGCTGCGTCGTCCTCGTCGGTCGCCTGCTTGCCGCACAGGATGAGGTCGTACTCGCGCCCGTCGATGACCTGCTTGAGGGCCTCGGCCGTCGCGTTCGGTCCCATGCGCGCTTCGACCACGGCGTGCACCGCGTCGTCCGCACCCATCGCCAGCGCGGTGCGCAGCTCCTTGGTCGCGGCGGCGGGGCCCACGGTCACGACCGTGACGCTACCGGTGCCCGCCGCGTCGCGCAGCTGGATGGCCTTTTCGACCGCCATCTCGTCGTACGGAGCCATGATGAACTGCACGCCGCCCAGGTCGATGCTGCGGCCGTCGGCCGCGACCTTCACCCGCGTCTCGGTATCCACGACGCGTTTCACGCAAACAATGATCTTCACGGCACCTCCGGGCGTTGGGCCCGCGAGTGTACGGCGTTCGGCCACCCCCGCCACGAGAGGGGCGGCTGTTTTCGCCGGGACGTGGCCCGCTTACGTGTCGCGGCTCAGTTCGGGCATGGAAAAGCCCTCGCCGAGGTAGGTCCGGCGGACGACCTCGTCGGCCACGAGGACGGCGGGAGTGCCGTGCCGCAGGATCTTGCCCGCGGCGATGATGTAGGAGCGGTCGGTGATGGCGAGCGTCTCACGCACGTTGTGGTCCGTGAGCAGAATGGCGATGCCCTTCTCGTCCTTGAGGCGGCGCAGGATGCCTTGAATCTCCTGCACGGTGATGGGGTCCACGCCCGCGAAGGGCTCATCGAGTAGGAGGAGCGCGGGGTCGTGCACGAGCGCCCGGGCGATCTCGAGCCGGCGCCGCTCGCCGCCCGACAGCACTTCCGCGCGGCTCGCACGAACCGCGCCGAGCTCGAGCTCGCCGATCAGTGCATTCATGCGCGCCTTGCGGTCGGCGCGCGCCATCGGCAGCGTCTCGAGCACGGCGAGGAGGTTATCTTCCACGCTCATGCGCCGAAACACGCTCGGTTCCTGGGGCAGGTACGCGATGCCGCGCCGCGCGCGCTTGTAGATCGGCAACCGCGTGATGTCGCGGTCCTCCAGCAACACGCTGCCACCGTCCGGTCGCACCATGCCAACGACCATGCGAAACGAGGTCGTCTTGCCGGCGCCGTTGGGTCCGAGGAGGCCCACGATCTCGCCCGGATCGACCTGGAACGCCACCTCGTCTACGACGCGACGTTGGCGGTAGGACTTCACGAGCTTGCGGGCTTCGAGCAGCGACATGGCCTGCGATTCTACGGGTACCGGGCCGGTTCGTCCTCGCCCAGTCCGCCGCACGTCCGACCTGCAGCGGAATCTCGCGCCGCCCCGCTAGTGGATGAAGCCCATGCGTCCGGGGAACGTGGGGGACCAAGGCCAGAAGACGACGAAGGCGCGACCCACGATGAGCTCGCGGTGGACGAACGGCGCGGCGTCGTAGTCGTGCCCCAGCTCGCTGTCCTCATCTTCCTCGTACCAGGTCTGCAGCAGGCCGTCTGCGTCCACGACCTGCTTGCGCGTGCGCTGGCGGCCGGCGATGTCTTGCCCGCGCGGATAGTCCGGCGAGGTGCCCGCGTCGTAAGCGATCGACTTCTTGCCACCCGTGAGGTGCACGGTCGTCAAGCGCCAGCGGCGACTGTCGCTGCTGTTGGTCGTGTGATCGCCCAGCATGAAGTAGGACTGCGCGGGGACGTCGATTCCCTCCCGGCGGCTGGCGGCGTTGCCGTCCCACGAGTTCTCGTAGCGCAAGTCACGGTCCGTGCGCAGCGCGCGGATCGCGAGCGGCCGGCCCTCGGCCTCGAACTGGAACCGCTGCTCGCCGGCCCCCTCGCGCGTCTCGTGAAACCGGCGGCCATCCTCGAGCTCAGCAACGTCGCGATCGTCGACGCGGACATAGAGGCGGCCGTCGACGTACTCGAACTCCACGTCCAGCGGCTGGCCCGGACGCAGGCGGGCGTCGATGGCAATCCGCTGGACGACCTCATCGTCGCGTCGGATGAACGCTTCGGAGCGGCCGGGCTCGTCGTGCAGGGTGAGGACCGCGAGGTAGCGCGCATCGGGCCGCCAGCGCAGCGTGAGGCGACTCGGGGCCGCGTCCGCACCTTCGGTCGCGGCGGCGGGCTCCACCCGCAGCCGAAAGCGTACGTCGCGCACCATCTTGCCAGCGTTGCCGCCGGTGCCCCACGAGCGGGCTGTCGTGTGCTCAAGGATCGGGCGTGCGTTGCGCAGGCTCGCCGCCTCGCCGCCGACGTAGGCGAAGTGTTCGTGGTCTTCGAGCCGCCACGCGTTGGGGGGACCCTCGTCGAGTCGCCAACAGTCGGCCACCCTCACGCGGGTCGAGCGCTCGAAGGGGTTGTCCGGATCCTCGTCCTTGTCGCCGGGCTCAGTCTCGGAGCGCATGTCGAGCGGCGGCGGATACACCGCGCGGTAGAACTGCTCGCGCACGCGACGCGGCTTGGTGGCAATCCTGAGATCGTCGTCCCCCAGGTCGTCGTTAGCAGCGCGGACCCAAAGATCGCCGTCGTCGGAGATGTGCCCATGTTCGCGCGGCAGGAACGCGATGCGCTTGATGAAGTTGCGCGCGCGGTTGAGGGGATAGCGAAACACGATGACGTCCCAGCGCTGGGGGTCCGTCACGAGGTACGACCACTTGTCGACGAGGATGCGATCGCCATCGTCTTCTTCGCGGTCACCGAGCAGGGTCGGCTCCATCGAGGAAGTCGGGATCTTGAACGCCTCGACGCAGAAGTGCTTGATGATCAGCGCCATCACGATCGCGACGGCGATGGCCTCAAGATTGTCGCGGACGAACGCAAGTCCACCATCGGCGGCGGGTCTGGCTTCGGCGCGTCGGGTCACTTGCGCTTCCTCTTGTCGTCCTCGTCGCTCGAACTTAGCACCGACAGGAAGGCCTCCTGGGGGATCTCGACGTTGCCCACCTGCTTCATGCGTTTCTTGCCGGCCTTTTGCTTTTCCAGCAGCTTGCGCTTGCGGGTGATGTCGCCGCCGTAGCACTTGGCCGTCACGTCCTTGCGTAGCGCGTTGATGGTCTCGCGCGCAATGATCTTGCCGCCGACCGCTGCCTGCAGCGGGACCTTGAACAGGTGCTTGGGGATCGACTGGCGCAGTCGCGCCAGGACCCGCCGGCCCCGACGATCGGCCGTCTCGCGGTGACAGATCATCGATAGGGCGTCGACCTCGACGCCGTTCACGAGGATGCGCAACCGTACGAGGTCCGCGCGTTCGTACTTGCGGATGTCGTAGTCGAGTGTGCCGTAGCCCCGGGTCGCGGACTTCAGCTTGTCGTAGAAGTCGAACACGATCTCCTGCAGCGGAATGTCGTAAATGAGCATCACACGCGTGGGCGAGAGGTACTGCGTCTCGATGTAGACGCCGCGCTTCTCTGTCGCCAGCTGCATGAGCGATCCGACCGAGTCGTGAGGCAGGATCATGCTGCAACGCGCGATCGGCTCGCGGAACTCCTCGACGTGGTTGGGCTCGGGCACGTCGGAGGGCTTCTCAACGCGGACCACGGTGCCGTCGGTCTTTACGACCTCGTAGGTGACGTTCGGCGCGGTTTGCACGAGATCGACGTCGCTGTCGTCCTCCAGTCGCTCCTGCACGATCTCCATGTGCAGGAGACCGAGGAACCCGCAGCGGAATCCAAAGCCAAGCGCTTCCGACGTCTCAGGGTGAAACGTGAAGGACGCATCGTTGAGCGACAAGGTCTGGAGCGCCTTGCGCAGCGCCTCAAAGTCCTTTGGATAGGTGGGGTAGAGGCCGCAATACACCATCGGCTGCGGCTTGCGGTAACCCGGCAAGGGCTTGACGACACGCTGGGTGGCGACGTGGGTGACGGTGTCGCCGATCGTGATGTCCGCGAGCGACTTGATGTTCGCCACGAGATAGCCCGACTCGCCCGCGGAGAGGCTGTTCACCTTCACGCGGTGCGGGATCAGGACACCCAGCTCGCTCGCCTCGTAGTCCTTGTCGGAGCCGATCAGGTGGATGCTGTCGCCTAGGTTGAGCACGCCGTCGATCAACCGCACGTAGATGATCACGCCGCGGTACACGTCGAACACGGCATCGAACAGCAGGGCGCGCAGGGGCGCGTCAACATCGCCCACCGGTGCGGGGATGCAGTCGATGACGCGGCCCAGGAGCTCTCGCGCGCCCTCACCGGTCTTGGCGGAGCAGTGGAGGATGCCCGCCGTGTCCAGGCCGAGGACGTTCTCGATCTCCTCGCGGACCTCCTCGGGGCGGGCGCCCTGCATGTCAATCTTGTTGAGGGCGGGCAGGATCTCCAGGTTGGCGTCGACCGCGAGGTAGGCGTTGGCAACCGTCTGCGCCTCGACCCCCTGAGTGGCATCCACGAGGAGGATGGCCCCCTCGCAAGCGGCGAGGGACCGGCTCACCTCGTAGGTGAAGTCCACGTGCCCCGGCGTGTCGATCAGGTTGAGTACATACTCCTTGCCGTCCTTGGTGAACGGCATGCGGACCGCGCGCGCCTTGATCGTGATACCTCGCTCGCGCTCGACCTCTAGGTCGTCCAGCACGAGGTCCGCCTTGCCCGTGCGCTTCTCGATGAGCCCCGTGATCTCGAGAAACCGGTCGGCGAGCGTGGACTTGCCATGGTCGATGTGCGCGACGATCGCGAAGTTGCGGATGTGTTCGATCGGGCCGCGAGTCATGGTCGGGCGATTCTAGGCTCGCCGTGGGCAACTCCGGTGACATGTCGCGGTCGTGCCGCGCTGGGCGCGAAATCGCTGGCGGATTGGGAGTTTCCGGCTCAGCTGAGGCGGGCGGTAAGTGCCCGCAGGGCGCGTCCGCGGTGGCTGATCGCGTTCTTCGCCGCTGGGTCGAGCTCCGCCAGGCTGCATCCGCTCGGCGGATGGAAAAACAGCGGGTCGTAACCGAAGCCGCCCGCCCCGCGCGCGGGCCAGCGAATCAAACCCTCCACACGCCCCTCGGCCTCGGCGACCAGACTGCCGTCCGGCAGGGCAATCACGAGGTGGCATACGAACGCCGCGCTCGGCTCGCGCGCGCCGAGAGCCTCGAGCCGCTCGATGAGTAGCGCGTTGTTGTCGGCGTCGCTGGCGCGTTCGCCCGCATAGCGGGCGGAATGGATCCCCGGCTCGCCACCCAGGATGTCGACCGCGAGTCCGGAGTCATCTGCGAGGGCCGGGAGGCCGTGGGCCGCGGCGGCCGCACACGCCTTGAGGATCGCATTGGCTCGGAACGTGTCGCCGTCTTCTACGACGTGCGGCATGAACGGTGCGGGGCGCACCTCAAGTCCGGTCGGCGCGAGGATGGCCGCGATCTCAGCCGCCTTGTGTGCGTTTGTGGTCGCGACGAGGATCGGCCCTGACTTCACGCGAGCGGAGCCGCCAGGGCGGCGCGCGCGGTCTCGACCGCGTCGGTGACGCCTTTGCGGCCGAGGGCGAGCAGCGCTTCGAGTTCCGCGCCAGTGAACGCGCGGCTCTCCCCCGTGCCCTGCAGCTCCAGGAACTCGCCGCCTGCCGTCATGACAAGGTTCATGTCCACGTCGGCGCGGTGGTCCTCGGAGTAGTCGAGATCCACCATGGGCGTGCCGCCCACGATGCCGACGGACATGGCCCCCAGGGGTTGGTGGATGGGCCAGCGCGCCAGCGGCTTGCGGAACTCGTGGGTCTTGAGCGCGTCGCAGAGCGCGATGTAGGCGGCGTTCACACAGGCTGTGCGGGTGCCGCCATCGGCCTGGAGCACGTCGCAGTCCAACCAGATGGTGCGTTCGCCGAGCGCCGCCATGTCGACGACGGCGCGGAGTGCACGCCCGACGAGGCGCTGGATTTCCATCGTGCGCCCGTCCACGCGCCCGGTGCCACGGTCGCGCGCCTTGCGGTCGCCCGTGCTACCCGGCAGCATCGCGTACTCAGCCGTGACCCAGCCGGCTCCACGGCCCGACATCCACTTCGGGACGCGCTCTTCGACTGTGGCGGTGACGAACACGTGCGTGTTCCCCGCCCTGTACAGGACGGACCCCGGCGAAGAGGTCGTGAAGCGTCGCTGGATCTCGATGGGTCGGATCTGGTCTGCCGTGCGGCCGTCGCGTCGCGTCATGTGCGCCTCCAGGGCGGGATCCTACCCCTGGAGCGCGTCGTGGATGCCGAGGGACGGGCCGACGCGGGCGAGTGTGGTGGGCGCCTACCTCGTGTGAGGGGCGACGTAGGCGAGAAACGGCTGCCAGTCGCCGTGAACGCCCTGGATATCGAAGTCGGCGATCAGCCCGCGTCGTTGACCAGGTCGCAGGTGAATGTCGAGCTGCGTGTGGCGGCCGTCGCTCCAGCGGAGCCGTGCCTGCCCATGGTCCGACTGCAGGCGCCCGGGCGGCGCAATGACCGAGAAGCCGTGGCCGTCGAGGTGGACGGGAACCGCGCAAATCTCATGGGCGCCAATCATCAGATCCACGCGCGGCGTGGCGGGGCGAGGGGGGTAGTTCATCGAATGCGGCTTCCCGATTCCTTCGCCCAGTGCATCCCTGCGGGGACCTCATCGGCCCTTGGGCGCAGGCTGCATGAGGCCGATTCGGGCAGGCGTCGCGAAGTGAGAATCCTCCATTCCGAGGCCTTCTCCGGGCTCATGTGGACAAAATGCGACACCGGCGGGGGATCCGGTCGCCAGCGGCGGCACGCTGGGGCTGCGCGCCCGTAGATTGGGCGTCAGGAAGGGTTCGGGTAGAGCGCTTGCGCACGATCCGATGAGGTGGCGCGGGACGGGGGAAGCCGCTGGGTGAGCCTCCGTGCGGGCTGCCGATACGGCGCTCGGCCGTGGCAGAGCACGCCGAGAGCACTAGATCGAGTGTGGGTTGAGACGCGGAGGGGCCGTGTCTCCAACGCGAGTCCTCCGGGGTTGGGGTCTGCGTTGCGGCGGCGTGCCTTGCGCGCTGTTGGGGTCCGGGGGGGCCTCCCGTGGCGCGACTCCGTGCGAGGAGTATCTGGGTTGCGCGCCAGCGCGCGCAGCGCTCAGCAGCCGTCCGTCGCCCGCGCGCGCAGTGCGCGCCGAGCTGCGGGCCCGTCGCAGGCCAGGGGTGGTCTGCGCGTCAACATCCATCAGGGACGCCCGGGTTCCGTCATGCATGTCGCCGCCGGGAGCACGGCGACACAAGGGAAACACACCATGTTCAGCAGCATCATTCGTACCCGCATCCTGTCCGCGTTCTGCTTCGCGGCGCTCCTCTTCGCGACGGTCGTCGGCGTAGACGCCCAGACTGAGATCCCGATCGGAGAAGACGAAATCGTCGCCAGCGTGAGCGTCGGTGATCACGTCTGGGTCTCTCCCATCGCGCGCAAGACCGAGCTCGAGGACGTGACCGGCCAGGTCGCCACCGTCGAGTCGCTGGGCTCGCTCCTCAGCCGCCTGCCCCTGGCCAGCGGCCAGAACGGCGTGCGCTTCGAGGGTCGCGTCCCGGCCTCTGACGTGCAGGCCGAGCTCGCGAACATGGGCTACGGCACGCAGACCTCGCAGGTGCCCCAGGTACCGGGTGCGACGGTGGCCGTGCTGCGCACGGCGTAGCACGTCGCGCAAGTAGGGAGAAAGGGGGGGCGGGCCCCGCGTGACGCGGCGCCCTCCCCGCAACCCCTTCGGACTACCCCCCGTCGCCGATGATGGCGAACGCCGCCCAGTGGAACGGGTGCGGATTCGCCGCACGCGTCTCGAGGGCGGCCGCGCGCAGCGCGGCC
>JAQBWE010000113.1 GCA_027625315.1 Planctomycetota bacterium | reverse complement strand
GGCGATCGGAGCTTGAAGCCGAGAGCCCCGGGGGTAGATCCGCCACCGGTGGATTCATGCACCAACGCCCCGGAGGGTCTGGGCTGCGCGCACGACGTTCGGCGCCCTCGACGCCTTGGCCGAGAGGGCGGACCGCACGACCAAGCGGAAGGAGATCGGCGCCGAGATCCGCGGCGATCGAGCCATGCTGGACGGCATGTGGCGGGAATACGGGATGAACCTCGTCGAGGACCTGGAGCGGCGGCTGCTGGTCGCGCGCACGGAGACCGCCGCGGACTACATCCTTGCGAAGATCGCCGGGGCGGAGCGGCGGCTGCGGCAGAAGTAGACGCCCGTAGGCCGTCCACCCGCGGCAAGTCGGTCTGGGACTCCGGTGGAGCGGTCCATCGTGGGGGCTGTCGTCCCCCCGCTGGTCCCCCTTGGTCCCCCCGCTGGTCCCCCTTGGTCCCCCTAGTGGCGTGAGGTGCCGGTATGCTCCGCGAGGTGAGACGAGGAACGGCCCCCACGCGCAAAGGCCCGATCGGTGGGCGAATCCGAGCGGAAACCGCCAGGAATGAATGGAGGCGCCGTCCGGAGTCGAACCGGACTACACGGATTTGCAATCCGTTGCCTGACCGCTCGGCCACGGCGCCCTTCGCAGCGAGCCCAGAGAGAAACCGCAATGCGCGGCCGAGGCAAGCACGGGCCGGGGCGCCGCACAATTCGGCTCGGATGCAGGCCGCAGGGACACGCGGCAGCGCCCGCGCAGGTCCGGGCATAGACTCGGTTGGGGCCAGTGGCGGAACTGGCAGACGCAGGGGACTTAAAATCCCCGGAGGGACTTCCTCGCTGTGGGTTCGAATCCCACCTGGCCCACAACTACTTGCTTCAGCGGCTCGGCCCTGCTTCAGCGACTCGTCCGCGTCTCAACGGCCCGGATTGAGGGGCGCGGGCACCTGCCACGCACGCAGGGCCATCTCAAGGTCCCAGCTATCCGGCCCCCCTTGGATCGTCAGCCGCACGAGGCCGACCTCCGGCGCGAACCAACGCACGATGAGCAGGTCGATCGACTCGATCCGCTCCTCGACTCGCACGGCAACAAACGTCCCCGCGGATGTGGTCACCGACTCCACGCCGGCAACTCGCAGCGTAGCGGCGACCTCGAGCTCCCCGTCACCCAGGTCTAGGTGCCCCTTCCAACTCCAGGTCGCCCCCACCTCCGCCGTGGGCGGCAGCAGCGCAACGGGAGGCTCGTGTCCGATCCGGTGGTGCCACAGGTCGAGGTAGAACTCCGCCAGTCCGCTCTCCGGTGCCGCGTAGATGCTCTTGATCACGTCGCCGTCGTAGCCCGCCGTCTGGCCGTAGATGAACAGGTAGTCCACATCGGGCGTGCCGCGCCTGTCGCCGCCCTTGCGCTCCGCGACGATCGGCCATTGCGTGGCGCCTGCGCGTAGATCCCAGGTCCACGTGCGGCCCTCAGCGAGCGGGAACAAGTCACCCTCCGGCCAGGAGACGACGTCGCGCCCTGCGGACGGTTCCGCACCGCACGCAGCCGTCAGGACGAACGCGATCAAGATCCAACACGAACTCATGCGACCCATGCGCGCGCCTCCCAGTGCAGCGGCCCATCCTACGGCGTCGCGTAAGCGTTCACCGGTCCCGCCGAGTACGTGCGGCTTCGTGGCTGCGGGCCGTGGACTCGCCGTCTTCGTCCTCGAGTGAAAAGACCACGAGTCGTCCTCGACGGCTTCGCCACGACCTCGCCCCACGAACCCGGTCGCTTGCGATCGGGCCCTGATCCGGCATTCGGAACCAGGATCGCGGCGCGCGTCGCATCACATCCTTCGCCGAAGGGGGTAAACGAATACGGCGTCGCTCCGGGGAGCCGACGCCGCAAAGCGCGCACGCTGGCTCCCCAGATGGCACATTGGCGCCATGACCGCCAAGGATGACGCCCTCGTCGAGCAGCGCCTTGACTCCCTACGCCACCTCACAGGCGACACGCGCCTACTCGTACTGCAGTGCCGCGTCCGAGGGCGCCCCGTCACGCTCTGCGCCAAGTACGAGATCCAGAACTTCACGGGCTCGATCAAGGACCGCATGGCGCTGCACATCCTGGAAGACGCCTACGCGCAGGGCACCATCGAGCCCGGCGGTGTCATCGTCGAAGCGACGAGCGGCAACACGGGCATCGCGTTCGCCGCCGCGGGGCGCGCGCTAAACCACACGGTACGCATCTACATGCCGGACTGGATGAGCCGCGAGCGCGTACTCGTGATCCAGAGCCTGGGTGCCGAGATCGTCCCGGTATCGGCGGAGCAGGGCGGCTTCCTCGGAGCCATCGCGCAGGCCGAGGCCTACGCCGCCGAGACCCCTGGAGCGTTCGCGCCGCGCCAGTTCGCCGCCCAGGCCAACGTCGATGGGCACGCCCTCACGACGGGCCCGGAGCTGATCGCGCAGCTCGCTGGGGCTGGGTTGGTGCCGCAAGCGTTCGTCGCGGGCGTGGGGACCGGCGGCACGGTGATGGGCGTGGCGCGCGCGCTCCGCGCGGCGCACCCCGGCGTGAGCGTGCATCCGCTCGAGCCCGCGAACTCCCCGACGCTGCGCACGGGCAAACACGTGGGCAAGCACCGCATCCAAGGCATCAGCGATGAGTTCATCCCTCCGATCGTCGACCTGGGCTCGCTGGACGCGACGGTCGATGTCTGGGATGGCGACGCCATCCACATGGCGCAGCGCCTGGCGGGCGAGTTCGGCCTCGGGGTTGGCATCAGCTCGGGCGCTAATCTGCTCGGCGCCGCGCAGCTCGCGTTCGACGCGGGCCCAGAGTCCGTGGTGGCGACGGTGTTCCCCGACAGCAACAAGAAGTACCTGTCCACGGATCTGTGCCGCGTGGAGCCGATGCGCGCGGACTACCTGTCACCCCACGTGGAGTTGCTCACCTGCCGCGTCGTACCCGGCCCGGGCTTGGGGTGGCGCAGCTAGAGATCGCGCCCGAACAGCCGCACGAGGAAGCCGTGCAGTTCCTCGGAACGGCCGCGGCGACCTCGCACCGCCACCGCGCGCGCCGGATAGTCGGTGATCAGGGAGTCCGCGCCGCGGCTGATCATCCTCGTAATCGAAGCCTCGGCATTCACGGTCCAAACGTGAACCTCCCGCCCGACCGCGTGCGACTGCGCGATGAACGCCGGCGTCGCCCTGTTCTGTTCCACGCTGTAGAAGTCCACATCGAGCGCGCGCAGATCACCGATCGCCGCCGTAACGATGGCGCCGAGCCGCAGCTTCGGATCGCGCGCGCGCACGGATCGGAGCATGCCGACATCGAGCGAAGTGATGACGCACTCGGGTGCGAAGTCGAGCTCGTTCACGAGGTCCACGACGCTACCGGGGAAGTCGCGCTCGTGCCCGTGGGTCTTCAGCTCGATATTGAGCCGCATGCGCCCCTTGACGAGCCCGATGACGTCGCGCAGCAACGGCACCGATTCGCCCGCGTACTCGGCGCCCTTCCAGCCGCCAACGTCGATGGTGGTGAGCTCAGCTCCCGTCAGGTCGTAGACGTTCGCATCTCGCCCGGCCAAGCGTCCCAGGTGCGTGTCATGCACCACCACAATGGCCCCATCGCTGGCCTCCAGCACGTCGATCTCGCACATGTCCGCGCCCTCGGCGAGCGCGAGCCGGATCGCCGCCAACGTGTTCTCCGGTGCGACGGCGCTGCTGCCTCGGTGCGCGGTGACCACGATGGGCCGCCCAGACGCCTCAAGCGTGGCGCGCAGGTGAGGCCACGCCAGCGCGAGCCCCCCCACCAACAGGCCGCCCGCCAAGCTGAGCACGCCGCGGCGCGTCCCCGGTAGCAGAGTTCGTGCGTGCGCCAGCTCCTCAGGGACCGTAGGTACGACCCCACCCAACCGCCCGTACAGGACGGTCGCGAGCGACGAACACACGGCGCCCACGAGCGCCGCGCCCACCAGCGATGCCAACGTCAAGCCGACGAGCAGCAGCGCCGCGGCCACGACGGCCAGCGCGATGGAGTCCACGACGAGCCAGTCGAACGTCACCCCCAGCAGGGCTCGCACGAGCAGCGCGCCGAGGGCATACGCCACGAGAATGGCCGCGTGCAGGGTTAGGGCGCAGCGCAGAACGAACCAACGCCGCGTGGCCACGAGCGCCGCGCTCCGCCGCATCGCCGCGCCGAGCGAGCGCTGCTCCAGCACGAGCGCATGCACGACGAAGCTCCACCGAACGAGAAGGACGTACGCAACAACCGCCGTGAGCAGCAACCCAACGTAGAACAGCGCCGCTCCGAGGGGCTCTGCCGGGACGACCTGGAGAATCAGGTTCTCGTCGCTCCCGTTCAACGCGGCGCGCAGCGTCCCGGCGGCGGTGACGCCGAGGGGCAGCACGAGCAAGCCGTAGAGAACCACCCTGATCAAGGCGAAGCCCAGCAGGCGCGGGGCCGCCGCGAGGCTCGCGCGCAGCGCGGCGTGCGGCGCTCGAGGTGCTCCGGAGACCGCATCGGCCGCGAGCACGACCTGCCCCCCCAGGCCCACGAGAAGGACCACGCCCGTTCCCAGACTCCACACGCACAGCGCCAAGACGCCCGGCACACTCGCGAGCGCCCACGCGATGTCGACGTTCGTGGCGACGGGTGCGCCGCCGAGAGCCAGCGCATGCCCCTCCAGCCAGACGAAGAAGGGCGCGAGCACGATCGTCGCCAGCGTCGCGTACAGCGTGCCGTATACGAGCGATCGGCGCCGGCTGCGGACGAAGTTGTGCGCGGCGGCACGCAGAACAGCCTGGAGGCGATCCAGCGATCCGGAGCGTGGGTTGGCGGCATCGGAGTGGGACATCGCGCCTGAGTCTACGCGCGCACCCGTGCCGCGGGCGGGGAGCCGACGTGCGTCCGCTGCCGTGCGGCCCTGGAATGCGCTTGCCCGCAGGGTGCCCCCGGCGCGCCACCCGCACGCGGGACGCTCCCGTCGATCGACGACCGCGTCGGGCCACCTGTGCCGCCCCATCACGGCGGGATCGCACGCAGGTTGCGTGACCGCGTAGGCCCCACGTGCGAGCATGCGGCGTGCCCTCTCCTCGCCCCACGCTCGACACTGACCGGCCCCTGGAGGGGCTGAAGATCTGCCTGCTCACAAACCAGGATCTCGACGCCCGACCGTTCCCCGCGGGCACGTGGCCGTGTGATCCCCGCCCGTACGTGCCTGAGGCCACTTGGACGGTGGGCACCCTGCCCGCGCGTCCCGAGTCGGCCACGCGCACGGCCGAGCTGGTTGCGGAGGGCTACGACCTGTTCTTCAACTTGTGCGACGGCGCGGCGGACGAGCAGACGCCGGGCTTGGAAGTCATCGAAACACTGGAGCGCCACGCCGTGCCGTTCACGGGCTCAGACTCCGTGTTCTATGAGCCGGGGCGCGAGGCCATGAAACGGGCGTGCCGCCTGCTGGGCATCGCCACACCTCGCTACGTGCTGGCCCTAACGGAGGAGGATGTCGGCCGCGCCGCGGACGAACTCGAGTTTCCCCTGTTCGTCAAGCATCCAAGTAGCTACGCGAGCGTGGACCTCACCCCGCGCTCCCGCGTCACCAAGCCCAGCGCGTTGGCCCGTGAGGCGCGCAAGCTGATCGAGCGCCGCGGCGGCGCGCTGATTGAGGAGTACATCGAGGGCACGGAGTGCACGGTGCTCGTGGCGGAGAATCCGGCTGACCCGCTCCGCCCCGTGACGTATCAGCCCATGCAGTACGAATTCCCGCCCGGTGAGTCGTTCAAGCACGCGCAGCTGAAGTGGGTCGACTACGGCGCTCTGCGCTGCATCCCCGTGGAAGACCCGACGCTTGATGCCGCGCTGCGCGATGCCTCCGCGCGATTCTTCGCCGGTCTGGGCGGCGTGAGCTTTGGACGCTGCGACTTGCGGGTGGACGCTAGCGGCACGCCGTTCATGCTCGAGATCAACGCGAACTGCGGCGTGTTCTACCCCGCGTCGGATCCCGGCAGTGCCGACCTATGCCTGCGGAGCGACCCCGCGGGCCATCGCGGGTTCACGGTGCAGCTCATCCGCGCGGCGCTGGCCCGTCATGCCCGCCGGAAGCACGCCCCCGACCCGCGGAGCTAGCGCCGCCGGCCCCGGGCGAGCGAGCCTGTGCCTGGGGCCAGCGGACGGGCTGCCAGCGCTGACCGTCCGCAGACAGCAGGACGTCGTCCGGCAAGCGACCCTCGCGGTGCCAGGCCAGAATCCTCGAAATCGGATGCGGCCCGTCCACGTGATCGCCGTTACGGACGAACCACCGGCGCTCGGGCGGGGGCGGGGTCGCGGTCACGACTTCGATCGTACGGCGAGGGGCCCCCACCCATGCCCCCGGTTGACGCTGGCCACGGGGCACCGATAAGACAGGCTCCAGGCCGCGGACACCGTTCCCCGGCAGCACCCCAAGGAGACATTCCTGATGGATCAGACCGGCAAGGTCCTCGGAGTCGGCGACATGGTTCCCGACTTCGAGATCAACACCTACGACCCCGTAAAGCACGGGTTCGGCAAGTTCAACCTGGCGGAGCAGAAGGCCGCGGGCAAGTGGAGCATCCTGTTCTTCTACCCGGCCGACTTTACGTTCGTGTGAGCTACCGAGTTTGCTGCTCTGGCAGAGCAGTACGAGCGATTCCAGAAGCTCGGAGCCGAGGTCGTCACCATCAGCACGGACACCCAGTTCGTTCACCTCGCGTGGAAGCGTGAGGAGAAGGAGCTCGCGGGCGTGAAGTTCCCCATGGGCGCGGACCCGACCGGCAACGTCGGTCGCATGTTCGGCGTCTACGACGACGCCAGCGGTCTGACGCTGCGCGGCACGTTCGTGGTCAGCCCGAAGGGCCAGCTGTTCAACAGCGAGGTCAACTTCTACAACATGGGCCGCAACATCGATGAGCTCATGCGGAAGTTCAAGGCCAACCTCTACCTCGGCAAGAAGCCCACGGAGGGCTGCCCGTCGAAGTGGAAGGACGAAGGCGACGCCACGCTGCAGCCCGGCCCCGAGATGGTCGGCCGTGTGCATGAGGCGCTCAACAAGCCCAAGTAGTCGCGTAAGCGTTCAGGGGTCCCGTCGAGCACGTGCGGCTTCGTGGATGCGGGGCGTGGGATTGCCGTCGTCGTCCTCGCGGGGGCCCTACCCGGCTGCCCCACACCCTCGCCCCACGAACCCGATCGCTAGCGGATGGGCCCTGATCCGGCACTCGGACGCAGGATCGCGGCGCGCGTCGCCCCACCTCCGTCGCGGAGGGGGGGTGAACGGATAAGTAGTCGCGTAACAGCTCACCCCGGTTCGAGGGCCTGAGACCGAATCCATCGGCAGGGACGCAACCGGAGGCAGGATCAGGGTGCGCTCGAACGGGATCGGGTTTCTGGGGCGACGGTAGCGCGCCGCCATCCGCGACGACTCGTAGTCCTTTACTCGAGGAGCGGATGGCGGTGCGGGACCGAGCATCCAGGAAGCCGCACGTCCGCTCGACACGGGAGGTGAGCGCTTCCTCGCCGCGGCATGCCTACACTGGTCCGCGTGGAGGTTCCCATGTTCGCATTCCCGCGCCTGATGTTCGCGACCCTACTGGCCTGCGCCACCCTGCTCTCGAGCTGTGGCGACCGGTCGCAGGCAGTGGCACCCCCGCACGTCGTCAGCGAGGTCGTGACCTACTCCCACGACGGCGTCCGGCTCGAGGGCTACCTCGCCTACGACGACAGCATCACCAAGCGCCGTCCCGGAATCTTGATCGTGCACGAGTAGTGGGGCCTGCAGGACCATCCCAAGGAGCGCGCGCGCCGGTTGGCCAAGGCGGGCTACGTGGCGTTCTGTCTCGACATGTACGGCCAGGGCAAGGTCAGCGACGAGGTCGCCGATGCGAAGGAGTGGTCCGCCGCGTTCTACGGGGATCCCGCGGGCCACGGTCGCGCGCGAGCCCGCGCCGGACTCGACGTGTTGGCGAAGAGTCGCTTTGTCGATCACGATCGGATGGCCGTGATCGGGTACTGCTACGGCGGCAGCGTGGCCCTCGAGCTCGCCTACGCGGGCTTCGGCCTCAAGGGCGCCGTGTGCTTCCACGGCTCCCTCATCCTGCCGCACGAGTCCGAGGCCACGGCCATCACCACGCCAATCCTCGTATGCAATGGCGCGGACGACGTCTGGGTCGGGGCCGACATGATCCAGGCGTGGCAGGCGGCGATGGGGGCGCGCGGCGCCACGTACGCGTTCACGTCCTATCCGGGCGCCGTGCACGCGTTCACGAATCCCGGTGCCGACACGCGCGGGATGGACAACGTCGCCTATCACCCGGCCGCCGACGCCGCCTCCTGGCAGGCAATGCTGGCCTTCTTTGACGAACACCTGCCCCGCTAGCGCGGGTCGGGCAGCATCTCCCGCGCTAGCGCGGGTCGGGCAGCTTCGTCACGATGCGGCACTCGCCGCCGGTCAGGGTCGCAAGCCGGCGCATGAACGTCTTGATCTCGGCCAGGTTGCGCTTGTGCATGCCCTCCGGCTCGAGGTCCTCGAGCGTGAGGGCGAACGTGTGAACCACGACGCGCCGGAAACGGCTCCAGCGGTTGACGCTGGCGAGGATGGCCTCAGGCACGATCGGCTCGCCGTCGGTGGCGAGGCCGTCGGTGAGCAGGAAGATCGTGTCGACCTGCGGGTTCTGCTCGAACGCGGTCTCCAGGGCTGCGTGCATGAACGTGCCGCCCTTGGGCTTCTCGAACGTCTTCTCGACCCACTCGACCACGCGGGCCTTGGCGTCCTCCGTCGCGAGCACCTCGCCGTTCTTCCGCCAGGGGCGTACGTCGTCGGAAAACACGATGACGTTGAAGAGCGTCTTCTCGTCCAAGCTCTTCAGCGCTCGCAGCAACTCCGCCTTGGCGACCCCGATGCGGGTCTTGGCGGTCTCCGCGCCCCACGGGAACGCCATGGAGCCCGACAGGTCCACGATGAAGAGCACACGATCCGAGTAGACCTGGAGCCCGTAGTAGGTGGTTCTGCTGCTTGACGGTTCGGCCTTGATCTCCGCGGGGAGGTCGGCGCGGCTCTTCCACCAGCGTTTCCAGTCCTCGGGATCCCAGCCGAGATCCTTCTGGTGCAGCGCGATGAGCGCGGCGTGGGCGACCGCCTGCGTCCGGACTTGCGTGTCGAGTAGCGTGTCGGCGAGCGCGTCCGTCAACTCCACGATGCCCGCGTGGCCGATGGCGCGCGCGGCGGCTTCGCGCACGACCGGGCTCTCGTCGTGCAGATACGTCACGAGCGCGCCGCGGATGTTGATGTCTACCGGCTTCTGGCGGGCGATTGTCTCCGCGCCAGCCAGGCGCATCCGCGCATCGCGGTAGCTGGGTGTGCGCAGCAGAAATGTGCGGTCGCGCCGGTCGCCGATGGTGCCGAGCGCGCGGAGCGCGAGGTAGGCGAGCGTCGCATCGTCGCTTCTGGTCTGAGTGCGTTCGAAGATCGCGTGCAGGCCGTCGCGAGCGCGCGGATCCGCGTGGATGTTCTGCGCATCCAGCACGCTCTCGAGAACCGCGGGCTCCTTGAGCGCGAGGGCATCCGTCGCGAGCCAGGTGAGCATCTCCTCGCTGCTTGCCTGGACGAACGCTTGGCTGAGAGCCTGGGTGAGCAGGGGATCGCGCTTGCGGCCGATCAGGTCGATGAGTGGCTTCGTCGCTGCGAGATCCAGGTATCTCCCGAGCGCGGCGACGCTCACGATGCGATCGTCGAGACTCTTGGCGCTGCGCGCGATTGTGAGCAGGTGCTGGCGCGCCTCGGGGCAGTCGATGCGGCCCAGCTCGCGGATGGCCTCCATGCGTTTGGAGAACGTCGCCAGGTCGGTGTACTTGACGAGGCTGAGCCAGGTGCTGTGCAATTCGTCGGCCGCGGCGGCGGGCGTCTCCGGGTCGGCTCGGGCCGCGGACAGCGCGAGCGCCGCCAGCAGCGCGACCGCGGTCAGGATGGCGGTCGTGTGGCGAGCGATCGGCATGGTGGGCTTGGCGGTCGGATCATACGACCAAGCGATGGATTTACCGGGGCGTGACACCCAGCGTCTTCATGGCGCGACCATGTGCGGGTGAACCGAGCGCGCTCCCCGTGGTCCGCCATCCTGCTGCTCGCTGCCGGCGGCGTCGTGCTGTTCGTACTCGGTTGGCGTGCGCTGGCTCTTGAGCGCAGCGCGCGCGAGCGGCGCGCAGCGCAGCACTCCGGACT
>JAQBWE010000112.1 GCA_027625315.1 Planctomycetota bacterium | reverse complement strand
CACAGTGCGCACGGTTCATGCGGGCTGCGCCAGCTCGCCCGCGTAGATCGGCTGCGCCGCGCACGGGTGGTATCGTCTGGCCGCCATGAACCTTCTCCAGCAACTCCACGATCTTCAGGCGCACCACGGTTGGCTCTCCGACGACGTACTGCGCACGTTCTCCGCCGAGACGCACGTCCCGCTGTTTCGGCTGCAGGAGGTCGCGAGCTTCTATCCCCACTTCCGGCGCGCGCCGCCGCCGCGAGCGACAGTGGCCGTCTGCCGTGACGTCGCCTGCCACATGGCGGGCGGCGTGGAGTACCTGCGCTCCGTGCAGGCCGGGCTCGCGAACGAGAAGGACATCGAGCTCGAGCCCGTTTCGTGCCTGGGCCGCTGCGAGCACGCGCCAGCCGCCGGCGTGAACGATGTCCCGCTGGAGCGCTGGTCGGCGCAGGACGTCGTGGCCGCGGCCAAGGGGGCGAAGCCATTGCCGGCCGATGAGCCGACCACGACGCCGCGCCGCTGGCCGACGGATCCGTACGCTACGCGCGACGAGCACTACGGCGTGCTGCGCGGCCTGCTCACTGAGCGCGACGCCGCGCGCGCCGCAGTCCCTGAGACGCTAAAGGCTGCAGGTCTACGCGGCATGGGTGGCGCCGGCTTCCCGACGGGGATGAAGTGGAGCTTCGTCCGCGATGCCGTGGGCGAACCCAAGTGGGCCGTCTGCAACGCAGACGAGTCCGAGCCGGGCACGTTCAAGGACCGTGTGATTCTCGAGGAGCTCCCGCATCTCGTCGTCGAGGGGCTGCTCACCGGAGCACTCGTCGCGGGCGCGAGCATCGCCGTCATCTACATCCGGCACGAGTACACGCGCGAGACGAAAGCGATTCGCCGCGAGATCGAGCGCGTGCGCGCCCTGGGCCTGCTCGACGCGCTCGGCGTGGACCTCTCGGTGTTCGTCTCGCCCGGCGGCTACATCCTCGGCGAGGAGACCGCCCTCATCGAGGCGCTCGAGGGCAAGCGCGGGGAACCGCGCAACAAGCCCCCCTACCCGACGAACCACGGCGTGCACGGCAAGCCCACGCTGATGAACAACGTCGAGACGCTCTCGTTCGTGCCGAAGATCCTCCAGGACGGCCCCGAGGCCTGGCGAGCAAGCGGGGCGAACGGCGCCACGGGCTGGAAGTTCCTCTCGCTGTGCGGCGACGTGCAGAAGCCGGGCGTGTACTGCGTGCCGATGGGCACCACCGTGCAGGTGCTCGTGGACGAACACGGTGGCGGCATGGCCGCGGGCGCGACGATGCGGGCGTTCTGCCCGGGTGGCGCGAGCGCACCGTTCCTCCCGGCCGACAAGAGCGACACGCCGCTCGACTTCGCCGCGATGGAGCGCGCGGGCAGCATGCTCGGCTCTGGCGCAGTCCTGGTTGTGAAGACCGGGCGCGACATGCTCGACCTCGCAACGAACGTCGTGCGCTTCTTCCGCAACGAGTCCTGCGGCAAGTGCGTCCCGTGTCGTGTGGGCAGCGAGAAGGCTGTGCGCATGCTTGACCGGGTCCTCGCGGGCGAGAGCGACGGCTCCGAACTCGAGCTGCTGCCGGAACTCGACGAGGCCCTGCGGCTCACGTCGATCTGCGGGCTCGGTCAGGTGGTGCTCAACCCGGCGACGAGCGTGCTCAAGCACTTCCCCGAGGACGTGCAGAAGCACTTGAAGCGCGGCGGCTAATGTTCGACGACGTTCGGATGCGCGGCTTCCAGCGACGCGCCGACGTGGAAGAGGTCGTGGCCTGGGTCGACGCGCTGCCCCTGAGACCGCGGGTTGAATCGGTTGCCCTCGCTGAAGCCGCGGGCCGCGTGCTCGCCGGCCCGCTCATCAGCGCGGTCGACGTCCCGGCCTTCGCGCGTGCGGCCATGGACGGCTGGGCACTGCGCGCCGAAGCGACGTTCGGCTCGAGCGAGACGGACCCGATCTTCGTGCGCGTCGTGGGCACGTCGCGCCCGGGGCGGCCTCACGCGTCCCGACTCGCTGCGGGCGAGGCGGTGCGGATCATGACCGGCGCCGCGCTTCCCGACGGCGCCGACACCGTGCTGCGCGCGGAGGACGGCACGCAGACCGGCGACTCCCTGGCGGTGCGCGTGCCGCTCCCGCTGGGCCTGCATGTCGGCGCGATCGGGGAGGACGTAAAGCAAGGCACCCGACTGGTCACAGCGGGCCGAGTCCTGCGGCCGCAGGATGTCGGACTCGCCAGCTCGATTGGCGTGCCGCGGCTCGACGTGGTCGCTGCGCCCCGGGTCGCGCTGGCCGTGACCGGCGACGAGTTGCTCGCGCCGGGTGCGACGCCCCACGGCACGCACATCGCCGACGCCAACGGCCCCATGCTGCGCGCGCTGGTACAGCGCGACGGCGGCACGCTCGTGCGGTCCGACCAACTGCCCGACGACGAGTCGGCCCTGCGCGCCTGGCTCAGCGAGGTGGAGGCCGACATCGTGCTCGTCAGTGGCGGCTCGAGTGTGGGCGAAGAAGATCACGCGCCGCGACTCCTGCACGAACTCGGCGAGTTGAACTGGCACGGCGTCGCGCTCCGACCCGCCGCGCCCAGCGGCGCAGGGCGGCTCGCCGAAGCCGCGGCGTTCCTGCTGCCCGGCAACCCCGTCTCGTGTCTGTGCGCGTACGACTTCTTCGCCGGCCGCCTCGTACGGCGACTGGCCGGTCACAGCCCGACCTGGCCCTACCCGCTCTTGCGCGCGCGACTCGCGCGCAAGATCGCCAGCGTGCTCGGCCGGGTCGACTACGTCCGCGTGCGCATCGTGGGCGGGCGCGTCGAACCCGTCATGGCGCGCGGCGCGTCGATCCTGTCGTCGACCTCAGAGGCCGACGGGTTCGTCATCGTGCCGCGCGACCACGAGGGCTGGCCGCCGGATCGCGATGTGGACGTGTTCCTCTACGACGCCGGACCGTCGTAGAGCGCAGTCACCACGGTGGACATGCCGCCGCGCACGCTGAACTCGCCCACGATTTCCATGTGGCGCGGCGCGAGCACGCCAACGAGATCGTCGAGTAGGCGATTCACGAGCGCTTCGTAGAACACGCCCTCGTTGCGGAAGCCCTGCAGGTAGAGCTTCAAGCTCTTGAGCTCCACGCACTGCGCCTCCGCGATATAGCGGAAGGTGAGCGTGGCAAAGTCAGGCTGGCCGGTGACGGGACAGACACTCGTGAACTCGTGTGCCGTGTGCAGGATCTCGTAGTCGCGCTCGGGAGCGGGATTCGGGAAGACCTCGAGGAGGGCGCGGGCATCAGGGAAGGCCATGAGCTAGGCATCGCCGTTCGGGGTGGCGAGACGCTCCTCGAACACATTGGGGCCTTCGAGCAACTTGTGCACCGGGCACTTGCCCGCGATGCCGAGCAAGCGCTCGCGCTGCTCGGCGTCGAGGTCGCCCACGAGTTCGACGGTCTGCACGAAGCGATTGGGGGTGCCCGGCTCGGTGCGCGAGGCAGGCTCGATCGTCACGGTGACGCGCACATCCTGCAGCGGCCACGCCTTCCGGGCACAGTACAGTTTCAGCGTAATCGCCGTGCAACTCGCGAGCGAGGCGGCAAGCGCTTGCTGCGGGGTGAGCCCGGCGCCGGTGCCACCGAGCTCGGCGGTCTCGTCGAGCACGAGCATGCGCTCGCCATCGGTGGCATCCACGCGCAGGCCGCCGCGTGTGTGAGCGGTGATCGAGATCATGAGGGCTCCTTCCCGCGAGCGCCCACGGTAGCCAGCGGCGCGCTGGCAACGAAGCGCGGGCTATGCCGACCAGTTAGCGGAAGTGGTCAGGATGCCGCGCGGGCCCCTCTTCGGCCTCGACGCGGAGCGGCACAGAGAGTTCCAGCGCGCCCGCGGCCTGGCACGAGCTCTCGTCGCAGGGCTGGAACGTCAGAACCAGCCCGATGTGTCCCGGACCCTGAGGCGCAGCGGCCGGAATCACCAGCACGCCCCGGATGTCGAACGTGCCTGCCAGGAGATCCACCGGCCCGCCCCCGAGAGCCCGGCGCTGCGCGGGCGGGTAGCGCACATCCTCGAGGGTTGCGGCGGCGCCAGCGGCGGACGCCAGGCGTGTCGCCACGAGCTCCGCTCGCTGCGGCCCGGCGGCGTTCACATGCCAGCCGCTCGCCACGGTGACGCGCACGAGTACACGCACGCGATCACCGGGACGCGCCTGATTGCGCTCGAGGAACGCTTCGGCCTGCACAACGCCCTGACGGGCGTGCGCATCGCCCGTCGGAATCGGGGCTGTATCGGCCGACGGCAGCTCCATGCGATCGGAGAGCGCCCGAATGAGCGCGACCAGGCCCGGCGCCATGCGCGGGTGCGCCATGTTCGCGCGGAAAATCGCGAGGGCGCCGTCGGCGGCGGCCAGGAATTCGGGCTCGCCGGTCAAGACGTGCAGCCTCACGTTCGCGCGGGCCGCCGCGCCGTTGTCCGACGGAATCGGGCTGTCCCAAGTCTCCTTGGCGCGCGCGATCAACGGCTCGTGATGGCTCACAGAGGTGGCGAAGAAGCCGCCGTGCTCGCCGTCGAGGAACAGCGCGTTCATGCGCTTGCCCAGGTCCAGCGCCGCGTCGGCATAGCTCTGCTCGCCGGTCACCTCGGCGAGATCAAGCAGACCCTCGACGAGATGCGCGTGGTCGTCGCAGAACCCGACGATCTCCGGACCCGAGTCGCGCGGGAATCGCAACAAGGTGCCATCAGCGCGCCGACAAGCGGACAGGAGGAACGCCGCGAGCTCGCGCGCGCGCTCCGTCCAGCGCGGATCCTTGAGGTCGCGGCCCGCGCGAGCAAACGCGGAGAGGAGCAGGCCGTTCCAGGCCACGATGACCTTGTCGTCGAGCCCCGGCTGCGCGCGCTTGACGCGCACCGTGTGCAGTGTCTCGAGCAGACCATCCACGCGGGCCTGGAGACTCGCGACCGCGGCGTCGCGCTCGCCGGCCGGCTGCCCGGCGACACCGGCTGCATCGACGCGGAGCTTCTGCCAGTGCGGGATGTTGCGACCCGAGGGCTGATGCGTCGCTTCGTCATTGAAGTTCCCGCGGCGCTGCAGGCCCAGCAGCGGCGCCAAGAACGCGAGGTCGTCGCCCCCGAGCACCTCGGCGAGCTCGTTCCACGTCCACGTGTAGGTGAGGCCCTCCTCGCCCTCAGTGTCGGCGTCCAGACTCGAAGCGTAGCCGCCGCGCGGCTGCTTCAGCTCTCGCTCCAGCCACGCGAATAGCCGCTCGACGGCGCGCTTGTAGCGCGCGCGGCCCGACTGCGCGTACGCGCCCGCGTACGCCTGCGCGAGCAGGGCATTGTCGTAGAGCATCTTCTCAAAGTGCGGCAGCAGCCAGTCGCGATCGGTGCTGTAGCGGTGGAAGCCGCCGCCGACCTGGTCGTGGATCCCGCCGCGCTCCATCGCGTCGAGGGTGATGAACACCTGCTCGCGCTGCTCCTGCCCCATGCGCACGCCACCACGATCGAGGAGGTAGATCAGCTCGGCGTGCGGCGGGAACTTGGGCGACGTGCCATAGCCACCGCGTGTGCGATCAAAGCGCACGGCCAGCGCATCGTGCAGGGTCTTCAGGATCGTGGCGTCCGAGTCGTCGGTATCGGGCGCGCCGCGTCCGTCGGTCGCTTCCCGCACAGCCTCAGCGTAGAGCTCGGCGGTTTGCAGCACCTCGGCCCGGCGGTCGCGCCAGAGGGTCTTCACGTTGGAGCAGAGCGCCTGCAACTGGTCGCGCGGCAAGTACGTCCCGCCCCAGAACGGCTTGCGATCGGGTGTCAGAAACACCGTCATGGGCCAGCCGCCCCGTCCGGTGCGCTGCTGGACGAAGGCCATGTAGACGCGGTCCACGTCGGGCCGCTCTTCGCGATCGACCTTCACGCAGACAAACACGTCATCGAGAATCTGCGCGGTCGCTTCGTCCTCGAAGGACTCGTGCTCCATCACGTGGCACCAGTGGCAAGCCGCGTATCCGATGGACAGGAAGACGGGCTTGCCCTCAGCCTTGGCCTTCTCAAAGGCCTCGTCGCCCCACGGGTACCAGTTGACGGGATTGAGCTTGTGCTGGCGCAGGTACGGGCTGCGCTCGGTGGCGAGGCGGTTGGGCTTCACGCGATCCTTCTCCCCCGGCGGCACGCCCTCCCCCTCGTCGCAGCCTGCCAGGGCGAGCAGGAGGAGCAGCAGGGGGATGCATGCGCGCATGGGCCCACCGTACCCGCCACGCGGCGGGGCGTGGGGTCAGGCCGCACGGCTGGCGGTCCTCACGCCCGGACGCCAGCCCCAAAACGAACACGAGCCGTGCGGCAGGCCGCACGGCTCGCGAGCGTTGTCAGACCCGCAGGTCCTAGCGCAGCGGCGGAAGCGCGCCGGCCGGGGGCAGATCCGCGTCGGGGTTGCCAACGGGGTCAGCGCCATACGGCGGCTGCTCGATCGGGGCCGGGGCGGCACCAGGCAGGTAATTGTCCTCGAAGCCGGCGACCGGCGCCTCGGTCGGAACCTCGCACTCGGTCGTGCGACGCCACTCCCAGCGGGGACCACAAACCACGACCTCGCGCAGGCGCGTCTCGAACTGGGCCGGGATGACCTCTGTGCGGCTGCACGCGGGCGTCCGGACGACCGTCTCGTAGCGCGTCTCGAACTCGGCGGGGATCTGCTCGGTGCGGCAGCTGGCCTCACGGACGCAGATGCGCTTCGTGCGGGTCTGGTACTGGGCCGGGACATCGACGAGCGTCCAGCACTCGCCAACCTGCTCCTTCGGAGCGAGGCTCGACGGGTTGCAGTCGACCTTCTGCCACTCCGTGCGGCCGGGGGCAACGCAGACCTGCTCGCACTGATCCTGGAACTCAGCGGCGATCGGGATGGTGCGGGTCTCGGCCGGGCGCACGCAAACCTGAACGGCGCGCTGCTCGGTCACGGCGGGGATGGGGATCTGGCGCGCGCTCTCTTGACGAACGCAGACGCGATCCTCTTCCATGCGGGTGACCGCGGGCACGCGGACGTAGCACCACACCTCGCCCGGACGGGCTTCCGGCGGGCGCTGACCCTGGTCGGCGACGACCGGCGGGGCGCAGTCGGCAACGGGCGGCGCGCAGACAGGCTGCGGGGCCGGGGCCGCACAGGTGTTGCAGCCGCTATCGAAGAGACCGCCGGTGGACGGGCCCGACGAGCAGCCGACGGCCAGCGCCAACAGGGCGGCGGCACAAAGACAGGTGCTCAGGTTTCGCATGATTCTTCTCCAACTCGAACTCACTGCGTGGGTACGGAGCGAGCGGGGACCTACCGATTCCGATGATCGGTCCGTTCGGACCCGACCTCCAGCCGCAGTTTACCAACTGCGGGCGGGCCGCAACGAACCGCCCTGGCCGAGGCCTGGCCGGCTCGGCCTGCCCCCGCAGCCGCGAACAGCCCTCTCCGGCCTCCAGGCCGCCTCCCAGGCGGCTTAGCGGGGAGCGCCCCGCCGCAAGGGGCAGCGTGCGGGCTGCGGCGGGCTGTCACGGCAGCGTCCGTGTAGCGATCCCAACACACGCGCCGCAGTGCCGCCGATGCGTGAGCGCGCCGCCGCAGGCGGCGCAGGGCGGCGGCTAGGCCGCCGCACAAAGCAAATCATGCCGCCGCACCAAGCAAACGCAGCCCTGAGCGCGCCGCCGCAGGCGGCGCAGTGCCGCAGCTCGGCTGCGGCACAAAGCAAATGCTGGTGCCGGGAGTGGGACTTGAACCCACAAGGGCCGTTAAGCCCACTAGGCCCTCAACCTAGCGCGTCTGCCAGTTCCGCCATCCCGGCTGGATGGGAGCGGGGGGCAACGGTAGCGTTCCGGCCGTGGGTGTCAAGACGGGACGGCCCGTCGCGATCCGCGGGTGAACTAGCGGTCGCGCTTCCTGAGCACCAGGGCCGCTCGGGCGTCGATCTCGCCCCCGGTCGCGCCGAGCACCAGGCCGAGCCCCCGGAGCCGGCGGAGGCGGTCCAGGCTCTGGCGGTACTCCTCCAGGAACTCCGGGTAGCGCTCGAGCCAGCCGTCCATATGGGCGTCCACGCGCCGCTCAAGCTCGATGCGGTGCTGGTCGTTCATCGGGTTCGGGAACTTCAGGCTCTCCGCCCGGCGGACGCGAATGGCCTCGGCCCGGTCGTCGCGCTCGGTAATCACCCAGCCGTTGCGTCGATCCCAGAGGAACCCGCGGGTACCCGGCGCGCCGAGGTCGTTGTTGGCCGGGTTGCTCTCGTCCAATCGGAACGAGGGCGGCACGCGCGTGAGCTTCTCGATATCGAGGAAGATGCCGACGTGGGCGGTCGAGGGCAGGGCCCCCATCGTGACGCGGAAGGTCTCATCTTGCGAGAGCGCGCCGCTCTCACCGTCACGCACGGTGTCGAGGATGCGCCGCATGTAGCCCTCCGTCGTGGTGAGCACAAGGTGATCGTTCACGACGGTGAAGCACGGCTGGATGTACTTGTAGTTGAGCGGCTTGACGCGCAGCTCGGCGCGGCTGTAGGCGAAGTTCCCGTAGGTGACGCGCGCGAGCTCCTTCTCCATGCCGAGCAGGAACACCTTCTCGGAGAGGTACGCCTCGAGCTCCTCCTGACGCGCGCCTTCACCCAGCCGCACCATGATCGCAAGCGCGGGCAGGGGCGCCGGTTCGGCCGAGAACCACTCCGTGAAGTCGAGTGTGTCGTAGCGCTCGCTCATGCGCCCCAGCGCAACCATGGCCTCGTTGCCCATGCGCGTGCTGAGGTCCTGAAAGAAGTCCGCCAACGTCGTGAAGCCGCTGTCAGGGTTCTTGCGGAGGTTGTCCTCCCATAGCTTGCGATCCGAATCGGGCAGAGCCGCCTTGACGATCTTGTCCAGCAAGTACTCAGGATTGGCACGCAGGGAAATGACGGCAAACGTGTCGGCCGCGGGCACGAACCGCGCGATGCCATCTGAGACGGGGCGCTGGGGTAGCCCGTAGACGTTGCGCGCTACGTCCGACGCGTCCTGGCTCGTCGGCAGATAGGTGATCGTCCCGCCCGCCTCGACGAAGTCGGCACCGGAGAACGAGATCCCTCCGGACAGCTTCACCAGCGCTTCGGGCGGCAGGAACCGGCGCAGCGTGCCCAGGTCGGGGTAGTGATCGAGGGCGCGCAGGAAGTAGTTCTGAAGCGCCTCGAGGTTGACGGCGGCCGAGACGCGTCCGGGAACCAACGGGATGTCGAAGCCGGGACGCCGCGCGAAGCTGCGCGCGCCGGAGTCGTCGGCGCCCAGCCCGACGATGTTCTGAATGAGGCGCTTGTTGTTGCTGACGGCGACCACATCGAGCACGCGCGTGACGTACCAGCGGCTCATGTCCGGCCCGGCAACCTGCCCCGGGGCAAGGGGCTTCAGGCGCGTGAGGTGGAACTCGTAGATGCCTTCCTCGACGACCGAGAGCTCGACCCCCGGGCCGGGCTGGATCTGGCGGCGGATGAACCCGTGCTGGAGGCCGGAAATGCAGCGGGCGAGGCCACGCACGCGCTTGAGAACGACCAAGTCCTTCCACTGGGGCGGACTGTTGCCGGGGCTCGCGTGCTCCCAGAAGTTGCCGGCGAAGCACACCTCACCCGCGACGATGTTGTCGCCTACGAACGACGCGACGTCCACCGACACGGGGCTCTCGCGGTCGACCTGCGTCTGGATGGTCTGGAGCTCCAGCTCCAGTTGTTCAAGCGCCTTCCGGAACGCCACATCGATCTCGGGGTAGATCGGATCGTCCCGCACGTTCTCCTGCACCCAACCGGTGTCGCGCAGGTCCTGGATGTCGCACCGCAGCACGAACTCCACGTCCTCGGGCACGAGGGTGAGGATGTTCTCGACGTCACCCTCGAAGGGCCAGTGGAACAGCCACGTGAACACGCCCACGCCGATCGCCGCGAGGGCGACGAGCACGATCACGAGTCGCTTGAGGTACTTGAGCAGGCGTTGGCGCAAGAGCGGCTCCTGGGTTGCGCGGGGAAAAGAGGGCGGGCTCGCACGACCAAACGCGCGGCCCGCGGGGAAGGTACCGCGGGGTGAGCCGGAGGGTGGACCCCGCCGGGACTGCAGGGGGTGCGTACCGGCTCGGTGGTCCATGGTGCGGTTTGGACGCCGATTGTCGCCTTTGGCGTCCCCGCCGCCGTTCGGGTAGTGTCCGGCCATGTTCGACTTCTCCCCCTCCGCGGGCGGTCTGGCCGAATCCGAGACCCTCGCCATCAGCGCGGCCGCGAAGCGACTGCGTGCGCAGGGCATCGACGTCGCGCCGTTTGCGGCGGG
>JAQBWE010000111.1 GCA_027625315.1 Planctomycetota bacterium | reverse complement strand
ATGAGGAGGACGACTCGTGGCCGGTCCACTCGAGGACGACGAAGCGGCCTGATCGCCCCCAGCCCAGTCTGCCGCACGTCCGAGATGCAACGGAACTTCGCGTTCACCACCTTAGTCGTCGTCCGCGGTGGGCACGTGCTCACGTAGGGGCACGCGCTCGAGCCATGCGTGCATGATCGGCTCGTCGGCGGAACCCAGCAGGGGCACGCACGAGGTGGGATCCTCGCGCTCGTCGCGCTGACCGAACCGCAACGCCACCGGGCCCGCGTGCTCGCCCCAGTAGCGCGGAGCCACGCGCGCGACCAGCGCGTGGGCGACCATGCCAAACGTGCGCCGGGCGTTGATCTCGCCAAGGGGCATGAGCATGCGCGTGCCGATTGAGCTCTGGTACTCGTAGCCGTCGATACCGAAGGCACCCTCGTAGCCCGCCCCGTGCAGGTGGTCGCGCACGAGATCGCCCACCGTGTGCAGGTAGGCCGGCGCGTCGAGCGCGGGGCCCTCGGCGGTGACCACGACGCCGCGGAACCGACCGCGTTCGTCGACCTCCAGCTTGTTGACGCCGCGCAGCCAGCCGCCGTCGCCGTCGGGGGCGAGCCAGAGTCCGAAGTCCAGCGTGCGCCGCACCCACGGCTGCAAGATGAGCCGGCCGTGCTCGCGCAGCAGATTGGCGATGGCGCCGCGCTGGGGCTCATCGAGTCGGCGGCCGCTTCCCAGAACGCGGTTGCGGCCTGCGGCACCATGCGGCGCCTTTAGCACCCAGGCCCCGCCCGCAACGTCGGTGGCGAGGAACTCCTCCAAACTCGTGACGACCTGCGTGCCGGGCAGCGCGACGCCGAACCGCTCGGTCAGTCGCAGCGCGAAGGCGCGATCGTTCACCTTGGCCGCCGCCTCGAGGCGCGCGCGCGGCAGGTCGAGCGGTGGGGCGTCGGCCCACGCGATGATCTTGCTGCCCTTGGGTGGTAGGGCGTCGGGACCGTGCGCCAGCTGGAGGTCGGGCAAGCCGTCGACGACGCGTACGGTGCGCGGATCGACCGGGGCGGGGGTCCAGAGCGTGTCGCCCTCCTCGCCCAAGACGCGCAGCAGCGTGGCGTACGCGGAGACGCGATGCAGGACGTCAAGTGGTAGCGAGCGCGGCCAGCGGCCACTGCCGGGCGCCTGGAGGCGGGCCCAGTCGATCTCGCAGTCGAGATTGCCGACGATCCAGCGCGGTTTCATCGGGGGGCACCGCCGGGTCGCGTTGGTGTCGTGGCCTCAAGGCGCTCAATGAACTCGGGGCTGAGACCCGCGGCGTGGCGCGCCACCGCGTCAAACGTTGCGCCGCGCGCGCGCTCCGGCCCGTGCGGCGCGCCGACGGCGTGGCAGTACGTCTCCCAGTCGTCCGCGCCGGCGGGCTTGAGGCGTTGGAACCAGCGCCACGCGAAGGCGACGTGGCGCGTCTCGTCGGCGTGCACGACGTCGAGCACGCGGGCCGTGGCCTCGTCGCCCGCTGCGCGTGCGGCCGCCGCGTGCTCGCCGGCAAAGTCGAGATTCGCGTTTTCGAACGTGAGGCCGAGTACGCAGACGAACTCAAGCGGCGTGAGGATGCGCTCAATCTTGCGCCAGAAGTGCGCGGTGACGCCAAAGTCACCGAACTCGTGCTCGAGCTCCGCGAGTCGCTCGACGTACAGGCGACAGTGCGCCTGCTCCTCCGCGAGGATCGCAACACAGCCGCGCCGAAACGCGGCCGGCATCTCGGGGAACGCCAGCAGGGCCCACGCGAACAGTTCGGCGGCCTGGAGCTCATGGTTGGCCAGCGCGTGCACGATGCGCGGGCGCTGCGCGGGGTCACGAAGACCCTCAGCCGCCGGCACCTTGACCTTGCGCACGGGATCGTGGCGCAGCGCGGGCGGCCGCACCGGACCCTGCACGCGCAGCGGGGCACCCGGCTGGTCGTCGGTCAGGTCCGCGGGCGGCGGGCGGAGCTTGCCCTCGAGTGTCGAGGCCTCCAGGAGGGCGAGGGCGAACGTGCGGATCTCCACACGCCGAGCCTACCGCCCCTTCGTCGTGTCGCCTTCGAGAATGGGATGCCAGTCGACATACCCGATCAGCATCTCGTCATATGTCTGATCGCCCCAGCGCACGCGGCGCGTGGGATCCGGGTTGGCCGGGTTGTCGGCGCTGTTGTCGTACCAGGCGGTGGCATAGAGCCGAGTGCCCGCGGGCAGGTCCAGCGGCTCCGCGAGGCGGTAGTGCAGCTGCCAGTTGAAGTCGTAGTTGGGGATGTCGAGCAACACCCGCAGCTTCTCGCCCGGGAGCTCCGCCTCGTAGCGAAACGCCTTGCCTCGCACGTGCATGTGCGGCGTGAAGCCAAACACCCGGGCGGCCACGGGCAGCGTCCGGTCGGCACCCTCCTGGTGGTTGGGCGCGCCGGGCGGAATCCGGATGCGGGTGTTGCTCAGGCCCGCCGTCTGGATCTCGTTCTCCGGCCGACCCGGAGCGAACACGAGGCCGAGCCGGGTGCGATCCGTGGCCGCCGTGCCGTTGGTGGTGTAGTGCACCTGGAACATCAGGCGTGTGCCGCGGGGGATGAAGCGCGCCGTGCCCGGCGGGAACCGGAACGCGGTCTGGCCCGGCACCATGGCGGCGAAGTAGCCGTCGATGCCGGCTCGGTTGCGAGGCTGATCGCTCCGGCGCGGGTGATCAAGCGGGTAGTCGGCGAACACGAGCACGTGGTGGACGACCTGCGGGGCGGTGGGGCGGATCTCGAAGGCCTCCACCCAGCGGTCCTCGTCGAAGTCCGTCGTCACCAGCTGGAACTGGTAGGGCACAACGCCCTCAGCGGGCACGTTCACGGGGTTGGGCAACTCCACGATGGCGTCCGGCGTGCCGATGCGCCAACCCTCGACGAACGTTCGCGGCGTCGGGGCGTCTTTGGGATCGCCTTCGGGGCAGCCCGCATCCACCCACGCGATGAGTTGGTCGCGCTCGCGTGCGGCGAGGCTGTGGTCGTTGGCCATCGGCAGCCCGCCCGGAGCGGCGAACCACGGCGGCATCAGACGCTCCTCCACGGCGTAGCGGATCATGCCCGCCTGCGCCTTGGCGTCTTCGTAGCGCAGGAGCGAGAAGGGGCCGTTCTCGCCCGGGCGGTGGCAGGTCTGGCAGCGATCCTGCACGATGCGCGCCACCTGCGCGTGCCACGTGGGGGCGCCTGCCACGGGGGTCGCCTCGGCCGGGGTCAGCACGCAGCCCGGCGCGCTCGTGGCGGGCACCTCGAGAGGCTTGCCCGCGAGGAGTGCATCCACCGCCTGTTCGAGATAGCGGTGGGTCGGCGCCTCGAGGGCATAGC
Source organism: Planctomycetota bacterium (assembly GCA_027625315.1). GTDB lineage: Bacteria > Planctomycetota > PLA2 > PLA2 > JAEUHO01 > JAHEIK01. Next base: position 6,964 of record JAQBWE010000111.1, on the reverse strand, counting down.
CGACGCCGTATTGGTCATCCACAGCGCCGCGGTAGACCAGCGTGCGCGTGGCGTCGAGCAGGAAGGCCTCGCCGGTCGAGCGCACCCGGAGTGCGGCGGCGAAGGCGCGGTCGCTGTCTACGACATAGCGCCCGGGTAGGCCGAACGCCTTGCGTGCGGCGCGTACGACGTCGAGATCCTCACCCGGAGTTGGGTTTAGAAACAGCGTCGCGACGCCCCGGGCCTCGAACGCCGCGGCCAAGCGGGCGAGTTTGGGACCCTGACGCTTGCACAGAGGACAGCTCGCGTTCGTGCAGGCGATGACGAGTCCACGCGCGGTGCGGTAGTCGGAGAGCTTCGCGGGCTTGCCGTCCAGATCGGTGAAGGCGATGTCCGGCACGAGTGCGCCGACGCCGTAGTCGGCAGCCTTTAGTGGCCGCGGACGCTCCTGGACGTCCGGGGCGTCGTCCTCAGCGAGCAGCGCGCCGCCAAGGACGAGCAGCGCGAGCAGGGCCTGCGGCCAGGGGAGGGTGCGGGGCATGCGGGAACTCCGATTCCGAACGTCCCGCAAGATACCGGCGAACGGCGGGGCTACGGCGCGTCTTCAAGCAGCGCGTTGACCGCGCCTTCGCTGGGCAGCAGCAGCCCGAGGAGGCCGACCATCGTTCCGGCGATCCCCAGGGCGAGCAGCGTGCCTTCAAGCATGTATGTGACGGCACCGAACAGCCCGACGCCCTCGAGAATCGCGGCCTGCACCAAGCAGCCAGCCTGGTAGCGCGCGGCGAACCGGGCCGGGTCTCGCCGGCTGTAGTCGTCCCGCGCTCGGCGCAGCAGGACTGAGCGCAGGACAAAGAAGACGGGCACGTTGAGTCCGACCAAGGCGAGCAGCACCCACGTGAGGATGCCCTCCGTCGCCACGCCGCCCTTCTGGTCGAACGTCCACCACGCGAAAGCGCTGAACGCCGCGAGGCCAACCATCAGCAACACTTGGAGCGTGCGCGCCACGCGGATCGTGGCGAGCAGCTCAGGATGTTCGGTGGTCGGCTTCATGGCTGCGCCGGACCCTCGCGCGGCGGGGGGCGTGCGGGTCCGTACTGCCGCGGAAACGGCTGGAGCCCGTCACGGTAGCGCGCGATGCCCTCCAGCGTGAGGTGCGGATTGAGCAGGTGGCCGCGGGCGATTGCGCAGAGGTCCGCCCGACCGGCGCCGACGATCGTATTGGCGTGGTCGATGCCCGCAATTCCGCCGACAGCCATGACCGGCACACCGACGGCGTGGCGAATGCGGTCGGCGAACGGGACTTGATACATGCGGCCGTACACGGGCTCGCTGTGGGGGGTGACGTAGGCGCTGGACACGTCGATCGCATCGGCGCCGCCCGCCTGGAGCATGCGGCTGACGTCGACGGCATCGTGCTCCGTGAGGCCGCCCTCGTCATCGAGCCAGTCGCTGGCGGAGATGCGCACGAAGCACGGCATGCCGGCCGGGAGGACCCCGCGCACGGCTTCCAGCACCTCCAGCGGGAAGCGCATTCGATTGTCCAGTGAGCCCCCGTACTCGTCCGTGCGCTGGTTGGCCAGCGGCGAGATGAAGCTCGACAGCAGGTAGCCGTGAGCCATGTGCAGCTCGATCAAATCGAAGCCCACGCGCAACGCCCGCTGCGCTGCGGCGACGTGCTGCGCCACGACAACGTCCATGTCGGCGCGCGTCATCTCGCGCGGCGTGGGGCCGTCGGCACGGAAGGGGATCGCAGAGGGTGCGAGCACGGTCCACGCCGAGGCGTCACGCAGCGGGCGATCTCCTTGCCAAGGCAGCGTGCAGGAGCCCTTGCGGCCGGCGTGACCCAACTGGAGGCCGACCCGCGCGGGGCCGTTCGACTTCATCCAGTCGACGATGCGCTTCCACGCGCCCTCCTGGGCGTCGCTCCAAAGGCCCGTGCAGCCCGCGGTGATGCGGGCCTCGGGCGAGACACACGTCATCTCCGTCATGACGAGGCCGGCACCACCCGTCGCGAAGGAGCCGTAGTGCACAAGGTGCCAGTCATCCGGCACGCCGTCGGTGGCCGAGTATTGGCACATGGCTGAAACGGCGATGCGATTGGCCAACTCGAGGTCGCGCACGCGGTAGGGGGTGAGCGCCGGCGGCGGAGGCCAAGCCGTGGGCCCGATCGCGAGCCCGGCCTCGGCTGCGAACTCGGCCGTGCAGCGATCTACGAGCTCCGGATCACGCCGCGCGAGGTTGTCGTACGTGATGCGCTTGCTGCGCGTCATGAGGTTGAACGTGAACTGCAGCGGCGATTGATCCAGGTAGCGCGCACTGTGCTCGAACCACTCCAAGCTGGTCTGCGCCGCGTGCTGGATCTTCTCTGTGGTCTCGCGCCGGGCGGCTTCGTACGCCGCGAGTACCCCCGGGACGTCGCCGAGTCCGTGGTCGCGAATCGCTTGGACCAAGGCGATGGCGTCTTCCATCGCGAGCTTCGTGCCCGACCCGATCGAGAAGTGCGCCGTGTGCGCGGCGTCGCCGATGAGCACGATGTTGTCGTGATGCCACTTCTCGTTGCGGACGGTCGGAAAGGTGCGCCAGATCGAGCGGTTGGTCAGCAGCTTGTGGCCGTCGAGATGATCGGCGAACAAGGCGGCCACGTAGGCAACCGTCTCCTCCTCCGTCGCGCTCTCCAGCCCGGCGCGGCGCCACGTCTCCTCGCGGCACTCGACGATGAAGGTGCTGAGCCCGTCCTGGAACGGGTAGGCGTGGACCTGGAACAAGCCGTGCTCGTTCGCGCGGAAGATGAACGTGAACGCGTCCAGCGGCTTCGTCGTTCCCAGCCAGGTGAACTTGCACTTGCGCCAGTCGAGGGAGGGCCGGAAGTGCTCCGCGAACGTCGTGCGTACCAAGCTGTTGATGCCGTCGCCTGCCACGATGAGGTCGGCGCCAAGCAGCGGGCGGACGTCTTCGATCGTGTGCTCGAACTCGATCGGGATACCCAGGGCGGCGCAACGCTCGTGCAGGATCTCGAGTAGACGCTTGCGCGCCATCCCGCAGAACCCGTGTCCGGTGGAGCGCACGAGGGTGTCCCGGTAGTAGGTGTCGATGTCGGTCCAGTAGACGAACTCGGCCCGGATGGCGTGATAGGTTTCGGGGTCCGCCTCCTCGAAGTGGGCGAGGGTCTCATCAGAGAAGACCACCCCCCAGCCGAACGTGTCGTCGGGCCGGTTCTGCTCGTACAGCCGGATCGAGATCCCCGGGTCCAGCTTCTTCAGGAGAATGGCGGTGTAGAGCGACGCCGGTCCGGCGCCGATGCAAACGACGTCCATGCAGATCCTCGGTCCTTCCGGGGCGGGAGGGCGCGTACTCTACCGCGAGGGGCCGCGCGCCCCGCGGCGGAGTTGAGCGGATCTCGATTCCCGCCTACCGTGCTTCGAGAAGCCGCCCTGGAGACTGACGATGAACCGTTTCACCTTGTCCTGCCTTGCTCTGTGTGTCGGGCTCATTCTTCTGCCGAACGTCCATGCGGAGGAGGCCGGCGACAAGGCCAAAGAGGCTCCCGAATTGGTGACCGTGGTACGCGGCCCGCTGGGCGCGACGATTGAAGCCAAGGGCACCCTCGTTCCGGTCGAGCACGCGCGCATCACGATTGAGTTCGAGGCCTACCGTGGGCGCATCGAGATCGTCGAGAGCGCGCCCGAGGGCCCGGTCGTCAAGGGTCAGGTGCTCACACGGTTTGACGAGACGGAGTATCGCGAGCAGCTTGAAGTTCGCGCGCGCGACATCGAACTCCGGCGCATTGGACTCGAACGCGCCGAACGCCTGCACGAGGTCGGCGCCGAGGCGCTCGCGCTGCGGCGCGACGAGGCCCTCCGGGCTCGGCGTCTCGCCGACGAGGCGCTCGCGCGCTTTGTCGAAGTCGAGCGCAAGCTCAGCGAAGAAGATGCAAAGTACAACCTTGAGGGCCGCACGCTCGGGATCGAGAACACGCGCGAAGAGCTCGCACAACTCGAGAAGATGTACACGGAAGACGATCTCACCGAGGAGACGGAGGAGATCGTTCTGCGGCGCAATCGGCGCAACATGGAGCGCATGATCGACGCCTTCGAGCGCTTCCGCAAGCGCTTCGACTACGACGCGCGGGTTGGCCTGGAGCGCGAGCACGAGGGTCTGCGCCTTGCGCTGCGCAAGGCCGCGAGCGGGCTGGATGCCGTGCAGGCGACGTTGGCGCTCGATCTCAAGAAGGGCGAGATCGACCTCGATGTGGCGCGCGCCCAGCTGCGCGAAGCCGAGGAGGGGCTCCAGAAGCTCAGCGGCGACGCCGACGCGTTCCGGCTCATCGCGCCGATCGCGGGCCAGGCCGTGCGGGGCAGCTTTGACAGCGGGGCTTGGAAGGGTCTCGGCAACGACGAGGCGTACGAGGCGGGCGAGAAGATGAACGCCGGCCAGGTGCCTTGGACGATCGTGAACGAGAGCGCGATGCGCGTGCATACGAGCGTCAAGGAAGACGACCTGGCCGACGTCAAGGCCGGTGGGAGCGCGTCGTTCACCACGGCCCTCACCGGCGAGGACGTGTTGCAGGCGGAGGTCGGATTCGTCGCCCGCTATGGAGCCGGCGGCAACTACCAAGTCATCCTGCGTGTGCAGAGCGCGGACGAGCGCCTGCGCGCCGGCCTCGGCTGCACTGCCAAGCTGGCGCGGGCCGCGCCGGAGCAGGTGCTGAGCCTGCCCGCGACGTGCATCAAGAGCGAGGGCGGCAAGCACTACGCGTGGACCGAGGATGGGACGCGCGTGGAGCTCAGGATCGGCCGCAAGGTGGATGATCGCGTGGAGATCCTCGAGGGCTTGACCGCCGGTACCCCGGTCCTGGCGGCACCGCCTGCTGAGAAGGTCGAGAAGACAGAGAAGGCCCAGCAGGCCGAGAAGGCCAACGGCGGCAAGTGATCCGCGCCACGCTCCTCGCCCTGTTGCTTCTGCCGCTCGGCGCCCTCGTGGCGCGAGCCGAGGATGCACCCGCCGCGAAGGACGCGCCGCGCCCGGCGCCCGTCGTGAGCGCCGAGACGATCGAGCAGGCCATCCAGCGCGGCGTGGCGCATCTTGTCGCCACGCAGAAGGCCAACGGCTCCTGGGGCGGGCCTGCGCCCAACCTCCACGTCGACATCTACGCCCCGACGCCCGGGTCGAACCGGGCCTTCACGGTGGGCGCATCGGGTCTCGCGCTCTCAGCGCTCGTGGAGGTCGGCGGCGACGCGCCCGCGGTCCAGACCGCCATCGAGAAGGGCACGGCGTACCTGCTCGCCAATCACGGCGTGCGCCGGCAGCGTCCCGACACCCTCTACAACGTGTGGTCGCACATGTACTCGCTGGAGGCGTTCGCGCGCCTGCTGGCGCGCGAGAAGCGCCCGGAGCCCCGCAAGCGCCTGCTGGCCGCGGCGCAGAGCTGCGTGCGCTGGCTCGAGCGCATGGAGTTCGTCGAGGGTGGCTGGGGCTACTTCAACTTCGACGAGCAGACCAAGGACCCCGGCCCGGGCTCCACGAGTTTCACGACCGCGACCGGCGTTGTGGCGCTGGCGATGGCGAAGGCGCAGGGTGTGGAGGTTCCCGACGCCCTCCTTGCCAAGGCGAACAAGCTGATCCGGCGCTGCGAGATTCCCGGTGGTTCGTTCGCGTACAGCTACGCCACCCGCCTCTGGGTCAACCTTGGGACCAAAGGCAACATCAACCGCACGCAGGGCAGCCTAGCGCGCACGCCAGTGTGCATTCTGGCGTGGTCGATGACCGGCTACGAGGTCGATCCCAAGCGGTTTCCCCAGGCGCTGGATGAGCTCGAGCGCTCGGGGCACTTCCTGCGCATTGCGCGCAAGTATCCGTTTCCGCACGAGACGTGGTTCCAGAACTCGGGCTACTTCTGCCTGTACGGCTACTACTACGCGAGCCAGTGCATTGCCCTGTCGCCGGAGTCTGCCCGCGCGACCTACAAGCGCCAGATCGCAGGGCACATCCTCGGCATGCAGGAGAAGGACGGCTCCTGGTGGGACTATCAGCTCTATGAGACCCACAAGCCGTACGGGACGGGCTACGCGCTCATGACCTTGGCGCGCTGCCGTCCGTGACGATCGAGCGTCTGGACACGACGGCGGCCACGTGGATCGAGGATCCGCGCCTCGCCGACTACCGCGCCGTACGGGATCCCGCACTGGTCAGACAGAGTGCGCGCTTCGTGGCTGAGGGCCGGCTGGTTGTGCGCACCCTGCTGCGCGACTCGCCGTTGCGCGCGGTCTCGGTGTTGGTGGATGAGACGGCGTATCCCGTTCTGGCCGCAACTCTTGAGGCGTCGAGCGACGTGTCCATCTACGTCGTGCCGTCCGGTGCCTTGCAACAGATCGCGGGTTGGCGGTTTCATCAGGGGTGTCTGGCGGTCGGGGAGCGACCGGCCCCGCTGGGCGCCAGTGTGCTTGTCGAGCGCCAGCAGCGTCCGCGTCTGCTCGTGGGCCTCGAGGCGCTCTCGAACCCCGACAACGTGGGCGCCATCTTCCGCTCGGCCGCAGCGCTCGGGGCCGGCGGCGTCGTGCTCGGTCCCGAAGCGGTGAGCCCGCTGTACCGCAAGGCGGTACGCACGTCGATGGGAGCGGCCCTGACGCTGCCGTACGCGCACGTCGAGGACTGGCACGCGGCGCTGGATGCGCTCGCGGCGGAAGGCTATGCGCTGCTGGCCCTGACGCCGGCCGCCGACGCGGAGGGCCTCGCCGAAGTCGCGGACGCGCTGCCGGTCGACCGTCCCCGGGTGCTGCTGCTCGGCGCCGAAGGTCCGGGCCTGACGGCGGAGACCCTGGCGCGCGCGGATCGCCGCGTCCGGATTCCGATGACCCGGGGCACCGATTCGCTGAACGTCGCAGCCTCGGCTGCCATCGCGTTGTTTGCCCTCTCGACTGCGTAGGGCTGCGCTCTGGCGTTGACGGGGTGTTCGGCCGGATGGTGCAATGCCGGGTCCCCCCCCCCC
>JAQBWE010000110.1 GCA_027625315.1 Planctomycetota bacterium | reverse complement strand
CACGGCGCCAATCCCGCCGGCGCGCAGCGCGCGCAGCGCCGCGAACTCGCGGAGCTCGGGTGGCATGCCCCAAAGCGTGCCGCGGCCCAGCAGACCGCGCGACGCACGCCAACCCTCATAGCGGTAGCGCTTCACGTGGAACGCACGCGGGCCGTCGGGCCCCGGCAGCGTCACGAACCCCACGAACCGGCGCGGCTCCAAGGGATCGCCGAGCGCAAGGAGATCCGCGGGCGCAACGACACCGGCCGCGCGTAGCCACGGCTCAAGCTCCGGGTCGAAGAGGAGTACGTCCTGCATGCCGAGCGTGTCCCGCCCCCGCCGTACGGTACCCGTGCATCGTCCAGCGCGCCTGCGACACTGGCGGAGACGCCACGTGCCGTCGCGAGTCGCGCTCTGCCGGTTCCTGCGCGCGCGTGATCAACGCGTCGACGCTTTGTCGTCGCTTCAGCGCGCGTGGTTGTGCACGCGGCGCGTTGTGACGCGCGCTGATGAGCGCGTACAACGAACGCAGACGCTCCGCGCGCGCGACATGACGCGCGCACGTGCGCGTTTGACCCAAGCGACATTCAAGTTGAGAGATGCGAACGCGCTTCGCACGCTTGTTTTCTCAATTTGAGAGTCGCGCACCGTCACAACCGGCGTTTCAACACCCGAAACACGGGTCGGCACGGAAGTTGTATTGAGTCACCTCGCGTCGCGGAAGACAGCACTTGGTGCACGTCTTTTGCGCCGTCTGTGGAGGTCGCGCATGCGCAACTTGCACAGGTTTCGTCCCCCGGTGGACGAAGGAAGGGTAGGAAAACAACCAACGGAGTGCAGCCGCACTACGACGGTGTCGCGCGGGTCGCTGGATTCCCCAGTGGCTGAGCGACGCCGTCGGTGGGATGGTTGGCGATCGAGTGATCGTCAGATCCCCGGGCGGTATGAGTAGTCGGTAAGGCCACCGGCACTCCTCAGGCGATCGCCCAGATTCCCATTGGGCAACAAGGAGGTTTGATCATGGCTGCGAAGAAGAAGGCAAAGCGCAAGGCCGCCAAGAAGGCGCCCGCGAAGCGCAAGAAGGCCGCCAAGAAGGCGCCCGCAAAGCGCAAGAAGAAGGCTGCCAAGAAGGCCGCCAAGAAGGCGCCGGCGAAGCGCCGCGCTCGCAAGAAGAAGTAGTCAACTACTAGATCTGAGCGGTCGCCGTACTCACGTACGGCGGCCGCTTGCTTCATTTTTGGGCCGCGCTGGGATGCGCCGCGCGGCCGCGGAGATCCGCGCAGAGCCCCATTATTGGCGCTTGAGTGGCCTGAGACGATCGGCGAACGCGCGCCGGACCGCGCACTGCGAAGGCGCGCGCGCCTTCCGCCCGCTAGCGACTGCCCGCGTCCGCCGGCGGCGTATCCTCAGCCGCGGCAACCGCCGCGTCGTCATCGTCGCCGCCCATTTCCTTGAGGCGCCGATAGAGCGTGGCGACACCGATCCCGAGGATCGACGCGGCCGCCTCGCGGTTGCCGCCAACCGCGTCGAGCGTCATGGAGATCGCCTCCCGCTCGAGCGCTGCCAGGCTTTGCCCGACCTCGAACCGGATGACCTGTCCGCCGATCGGCGCGACGTCGACCGCCTGCCGAAGACTCGGCGGCAGGTCCGCGATGACCACGAGGTCCCCGCGCGCCAGGACGAACGCTCGCTCGACCGCGTTCTCAAGCTCGCGCACGTTGCCCGGCCAGGGGGCGGCGCGCAGCACGTCAAGCACGCCGTCGTCGAACCCCTGGGGCCGGTCGCGACCCGTCGCGGCCCGGACTTTTTGAAGAAAATGTTCGGCCAGCAGCTCGATGTCGTCGCGGCGATCCCGCAGCGGCGGGGTGCGCACGGCGATCACATTGAGACGCCAGTAGAGATCCTCGCGGAAGCGGCCGGCCTCGACCTCGCGGTCAAGGGCCCGGTGGGTCGCGGCAATCACGCGCACATCGGTGCGGAGCGTCTCCGTGCCACCGACGCGCTGGAACTCCCCCTCTTGGAGCACGCGCAGCAACTTCACCTGCAGCGCCTGGCTCAGCTCGCCAATCTCGTCGAGGAACAGGGTGCCGCCGTGGGCGATCTCGAAGCGGCCCTTGCGCCGCTCGTGCGCCCCCGTGTACGCGCCCTTCTCGCTGCCAAACAGCTCGGCCTCGAGGACGCCCTCCGCCAGCGCGGCGCAGGCGACCTTCACCAGCGGGCCCTTGGCCCGGCGGCTGCGCTGGTGGATCGCGTCGGCGACCAGCTCCTTGCCGGTCCCGCTTTCGCCGAGCACCAGCACGGTGCTGCTGACCGGCGCGACGCGGTCGATCACGTCGATCAACTCAAGAAATGCCGGGCTGCGGCCCACGAGCGTGCGCCCGTTCGCGACCTGGGGTACGGGCGGGACGATGCTCGGACGGCGGCGGGAGGACACCGTGACCCGGCCCTCCAGGGCGCGCTTCACGGCGCGCCGCACGTCGCGCAGCCGAATGGGCTTCTCGAGCACGTCCCGCACGCCTTGGCGCACCGCCTTCACGGCCGTGTCCACGCTTGCGAAGGCTGAGATCAGGATCGCGGGCGTGTCGGGCTGCACGACGCGCAAGCCCTCGAGGAAGTCGAGGCCGTCGAGCCCCGGCATCACGAGGTCGGTCAAGACGAGATCCAGCGGCGTGTCCTGCGCGATCGCAAGCGCCTTCTTGCCGTTCTCAGCCGTGAGCACCTCGTAGCCGTCGCGCACAAGCCCGCGACGAAGGGACTCGCGACCATTGCGGTCGTCGTCCACGATGAGGATGACCGGTGCAGCTTCTGTCGATGCGGGCACGCGCGCTCCACGGAGAGAGTGCGCCATTATGCAGCGGACGTACCCCCGACCCTACGGGTCAATCTTTCCGCGCGCTCGCATACGGCCACCGAATCGAGATCGAAGTCCCGCGACCGGTACCGCTGGCGAGCGACATCGTGCCCTCCGAAGCAATCACGATTTCGCGGACGAGGTAGAGGCCAAGCCCAGCGCCCCCGGCCTTCGACGTGAAGAACGGCTCAAGGACGCGCTCGCGCAGGTCGTCGGGAATGCCCGGCCCGTTGTCCTTCACCGTCAACTTGACGGAGCGCCGCATGCAGCGGACCTGCAAGGAGACCGTGCCCCGGCGGCCCCGGCCCTTGGTCTCTTCCCCATCGTGTTCGGCGGTGACGGCGTCGACCGCGTTCTCGACCAGGTTCACGAGGATCCGTCGCAACTGGTTGGGGTCGGCCATGATGCGTCTATCGCCCTGGTCAAGCCGCACGCCCAGATCCACGCCGCGCGCGGCCAATTGCTCCGTGCTTTCGTCGGCGTAGGACTGGACGACCTCCCCCAGATCCACGTCTTCGGGCTCGGAGCCCGCGACGCGCGAGAGAGAGAGGTAGTGCGTGATGATCTGATTGAGCCGCTCGATCTCCTCCCGGATGGCCGCGAGGGTGGGCGCGATGGACTCCAGGACCTCGGCGTGGCCCTCCAGCTCATCCTCGAGCAGGTCCGTCGAGAGGAACAGCGAGTTGAGCGGGTTGCGGAACTCGTGGGCCACGCTGCCGGCGATCTTGGCCATGGCCGACAACTTCTCGGTCTCGATCAGCCGCCGACGAATGTGGTGCACCTCGCTCAAGTCATGCAGGAGCAGGAGGTAGCGCTCTGGGTCGGCCTTGCCGCCCTCGGGCCCCGGGTCCTTCAACCGCACGCCAAAGAGGCGCACCGGGACGTCGTCTCCGGTCGGACCCACGAGCAGGGTTTCTTTCCCGGCCACGCGTCCGCGCGCGTCGAGCTCAGCCAGCACGGTGTCCAGCACCTCCCGCTCGCGGAACAACGAGGGCGGTCCCCGCCGGTGCACTTCCCACCGCCGACGGCCTGTGAGCCGTGAGGCGGCCACACTCCACATGCCAAGCCGGCCCGAGGCGCGCAGCGTCAGCACGGCGTCGGGCGTCAGAGAAACGAGGCGATCGAACACCTCCCGCAGTGCCTGGACGTCGCGCCCCCGCCGCGGAGTCGCACTGGCGCGCGCCAACGCGGCGGCGGCGAGTGTGCGGATGGCGCCATCGGCCGCGCGGTCCAGCCGTTCGTGGGGTGCCTTCGAGGCCCGGCCCCCGCGATCGGTGCGCTTGAGTTCGTCACGGATGGCGAGGACCAGGGGGATGAGCGCCATGGGCTCGAACGTGCTCGCGGGCGGCTGAACGGCGAGGTGCCGCAACCGGCCCTGGGCGCTCGACTTGCGCTTGGCACCGCGCGCGGCGCCCTCGATGGCCCGGGCGATCTGGAGGTGGAGCGACTCGCCCGTCTCCGCATCCACGCCCAGCTCGCGCAGGATCTCAGACACAGGGGTGGACGGCGTTTGCGGCATGGATGCCGGGGAGAATACCCCTGCACGGGGTCGAGCGGTATCCTGCGTGCCCTGCCGTTCGCCCCCTCGACCGCGACTCGCCTGGAGCCCGCGCATGCTCGCCCGACTCATGCCGCGCCTTGGCCTACTCGCGACGCTGCTCGTCGTACTAGGGCTGGCCGCGTCGCCGGCCCACGCTGACTCGCTGGGTGACGCCGAGGCGTTTGCGGCAGCTGGCGACACCGAGAACGCACGGCTCGCGCTCGCGACCTGGCTTGAGGAGACCGCGCAACCCTCGCCGGCCGCGCTATTGCGCGCGGCCCAGCTCGCCCGCGCCCTGCCTGACCTCGACCTGCTCGGTGCGGTGCGCGCCGCGGCGGAGACGCTCGAACAGGAACGCGCCGCCTCCCCCACGCTCGACCTCGCGCTGGGTTACGCCTACCTGGGGCTCGCGGAAGAGAACCTCAGGCTGAACACACAGAGCCGCTCCGTCAGTCTCTACTTTGCCGACGCGCTCACCCGAGCGAGCGCAGTCCCGGCCGACGCCGCCGAAGGCGAAGACGCCGCGCGCCTCGCTGCGGGAGTTCGGTACGCCCAGGGCGACCTCGCAGGCGCGGTCGACGGCCTCACGGCCCATCGCGACGCGGTCCCAGAGGTGTCCACGCGCTTCGAAGCGCTGGCCGGTCGCCTGCTGTACGAGGTCGGGGCGAGCCAGTCCAGCGCCGACGGCGAGGCCACACTGCTCGCAGCGGTCGACGCCCTGACGATCGCAACGGAGGCCGACGACCTGCCCGAGGTGATGCGGCGCTCAAGCCGGCTGCGGCTCGCTTGGGCGCGTCATCGCCTCGGCGACACCGAGGAGGCCGACGAGGCCTACCGCCAGACGTACGCCGCAGACACGAAGGAAGCGCCCCTCGTGCTGCGCGGACTCGCGAGCCTGCACGCCTACAACCCAGGCGCGCTCGCTGAGGCACTCGAGGCCATTGCCGGGGACGCGCCGCCCACGCTGGCCTTCCTCGATGTGCTCGCCGAGGCCTATCTCCGTGCGGGGCGCGTCGCTGACGCCTTCGCAACGGCTACGCGGCGGCTCGACGCCGCGCCGGAAGATCCCGACGGCTGGTTCCGCCTCGGCTTGGCCTCCAGCGCGCTCGGCCTGCACGCCCGCGCTCTCGACCAGTGGGCCGAGGCCCTGCAGCGCAAGTCCGACCACCTGCCGGCCAGCGGAGCGATCGAAGCTACCGCGCAGCAATGGGTGGCGTCCGACCCTGAGCGCGGCATCGCGGTTTACGAGCGGCTCCTTGCCCTGCGACCGGGTGATCCGTACGTGCGCAACAACTACGGTTTCATCCTGCGCGATCTCGTTTCCGCGCAGACGGAGAAGCTACCCGGGGGCCTCGAGCGGATTCCGGCCGACGCACCGCCGGAGGTACACGCCCGGCTTCAGCGCTGCCGCGACGTCTATGCCGAAGCGGTGGCCGCCATTGATCCGGAACAAGACGCGGGCCTCGAAGAAGCCGCGGCCTGGAACCTCGCTGGGATCATCAACGACTACGGCTTGATCGTGCACTACTTCCTCGATGTACAGGACGGCCCGCTCGCCGAGCGGCTGTACCTGCGCGCGTTGCGCATGACGAATCACGGGTTCAAGGACACGTACGTAAACCTCCAGCACCTGTACGGCCACGTGCTGGACGGCCCGGAGCACCTCTGGCGGTGGTACCGGCTTGCGCGCGAAGCACGCGACTCGATCTTGACGGAGTCTACGGACGAGGCTGGGCAGCTTGCGCTCGTCCCCGACGAAGAGAAGCGCCAGGCCGCCGCGCAGGACATGCTCGCGATTCGGGCACGGATCCTGCAGGTACTGGCTTTTGATGCCGGGGAGGACGGCCTGCCCTGGCCCCCCGCGAAGGAGAACGGGAATGACCGGTAACAACCGCATCCGCACGGCGACGCTGCTGCTCGTCGGCACACTCGCCCTGCCCCTGGCCGTGGTTTGCTTTGGCGCGCGCTCCGCATTCGCGGGCCCCGTCGACGACGCCCTGGCCGCGACCAAGGCCCGGAAGTTCGAGGCGGCCGCTGAGGCCTGGCACGCCGTGCTCGAGAAGAGCCGGGGCGACCGGACCGCGGCGCTCGGACTGGCCGACGCGGGTGTCCGCGCAGCGCGCGCGGACCTCTATGCGAGCGCCGAGGAAGCCCTGCGCGGACTGAAAGCCAAGAACGCCAAGGATGTCGACGTGCTCGTTGCACTCGGACGCATCTGCATGGCGACGAGCGCCGCCAAGGAAGACACGCTCGCCAAGAAGAGCTACGACGTCGAGGCGCAAGAGAACTTCACCGCCGCGGGCGCCGTCGACCCGAAGGCCGACGGCCCGGTCGCAGGGCTCGCCCAGACGCTGTACCAGATGGGCAACTTCGCCGCGGCCATCGAGACGGTCGACGCGTTCCTAGGACGCAACCCGCCCGCGCCGGCCCGCGCGCTCTTCTGGAAGGGCCAGACGCTCTACCTGCAAGCGCAGGACGCCTACCAGGCGGCCGGCGGATCCGCGCTCACGCCGGAGGTCACGGAACTGTTCCGCAAGGCCCAGGGTGCCTACGAGGCGAGCACGCGCGCCAACGGCGATGAGCCCGACGCGTGGATCCAGCTCGCGTACGCCTCGACCTGGCTCGGCGGCGAGGACAACGTGAAGACCGCCGACGGGGCGTACCGCAAGGCGGCCCTGCTCGACGACAGCGACAAGGCGCCCTATGTGGGACTCAAGAGCCTGCACACGCACACGCCTGAGAAGTACGTCGCGGCCCTCGAAGAGATTCTCGCGAAGTTCCCCGAGAATGCCTGGGCGCTCTGGTTTCGCGCGGTCGAGCGCTACGAGGCGAAGGACTGGAAGCAGGCGCGCGCCCTCTTCGAGCGCTACGGAGCCGCGTCTGACACGCCGGCGCAGGGTTGGTACTACGCGGGTGTCTGCGCCGACCAAGCGGGCGCGGCGGTTGAGGCCGAAGGGCTGTACTTCAAGGCGCTGAAGGCCGACTCGAATCACGAGGCCGCGGCCGGCGCCATCTCGCAGAAGTTGATGGCGTCTGGCGTCGAAGGCCGGGCGCGTGAGGGCGTGAAGCATGCCCAGCAGGTCAGGAAAGAGTTCACGCCCCTGCTCGAGGCGGCACCGCGCATGGCGTGGATTCGCAACAACCTCGGGTTCATCCTGCGCGAGGCCTACGTCGGCGGCGGCGCCACCAAGCAGTGGACGCCCGTGCTGAAGGACTCCGTGGCCGTCTACACCGAGGCGAGCGAGATCCTCGGCGAGTGGACGGTGGAGAAGGAGCGCACCTACAACTGGGGCCAGCGCTACGCGGAGGCGCAGATCATCAGCGACACAGGCCTGATGTATCAGTTCTACGAACCGACGCGCGACCTGGCTGTAGCCGAGCGGTACTACCGCATCGCGCTCGAATACACCGATGACGGTTACCGCGACGCCTTCAACAACCTGCGCGTGATCCTGACAGACCAGCAGCGCTGGCAGGAACTCTACGAGCTCTGCGTGGCGGCTGAGCACGGCATCACGACGGAGGCCGGTGATCAGGACGGCGCGACGCGCGAAGTGGCGCGGCGCCTGAAGGAGCAGCTGCTCGCCTCAGGCAAAGCGAAAGAAGACTCGTAAGCGTTGCGCTCACCGTCCGGCGGGCCGCCTGCTAGGAGACCGCCGGGTGGATGCGTCGATCCATCTCAGCACCCAGCCGTGCGGCGGCGTACTGGCCGAGCGCGTCGAACGATGCGACGCGCCGGGCGCCATCCACCATGGGCCAGGTGGCGCCGCCGGCGAGCCAGAGCTCGATGCCGCGCACCGCGGCCGCCCGGCCCACGCCGCTTAGGCGCGTGACCAACTCACCGGCCGTGGCCTCGGCATCGGCCATGAGCACGACGAGGTGCGGACGCTGCTCGGCCATGACCTCTTCGAGAACGCCAGGCTCCGCGATCAGGCCGAGCTCGAGCACCGTGAAACCCGCTTCGCGCATGACCGCCTCAGCCAACGCCACGAGCACGGGGCCGAGAACCCCGCCGGGACTCGCGATGAGGGCGACCGGTGCACCTACGCGCGGCCGCAGGCGGCCAGACACGCGCTGCACGCTGCGCACGAGACTGCGGACGAGCGCGCGCCACGCGCCTTCCGACAACCGGCCCTCGCGCTGCCGCACACGCAGGCCGCGCACGAACTCGTTGACGATCGTGTCGGACATCGCGCCCCAGCCGAGATACGTGGTGCGTAGGGCAACAATCGCCGCCTCCATGCGGTCGGCATCAGCGAGTCCGTTGGCGCGGTCCACCCACTCCGCCGGCTCACCGAGTCGGACGCCGAGCGGCGTGGGCGTGCTCGGCGCACGCGGGTCGACGGCCGTGCGGAAATCCATGACCACACGACGCAGGAAGCGGCGGTGTCCGCCGGCCGTACGCGCATGGGGGATCCGGCCCTGGTCGCTCCAGCGCTTGAGCGTGGTCGGACCCACGCCGAGCAGATGAGCCGCCTGGGGCAGCGAGATCACATCGTCGGGTCGAGGTTGGCGCTTCGTCATGATGTCCGTCTCTCCACATGCGTGGGGGAATTGCGAACGGCCGGGAACCCCCCACTACGCAACACCCGGGCCCAACGCCCCGGGTGGGCCCGATGATCCCCGCAAAGCCCCATTGATAGGGCCTAGCGCGCTTGCGCGCGCCGCCCGCGGGCGGATTCGCACGGTGCGGTTTCGACCGAATCGGGCGGGTTTGAACCCCCCGGCCGGTTCTTCCCACCGCTCAAGATTCGCGCGCACGTCACCCGTGCGGCGCGCTGGCTAGCCCCGGACGAGGACGACCTTGCCGAAGTTACGCCGCTCGTGGAGGTACTCGTGCGCGGACGCCGCGCCGGCAGCCGTGAGCGGGAACACGCAGTCGATCGTCGGGCGGATCGCGCCGTCGCTGAGCAACGTACCGAGCCGCCCCATGGCCTCGCGATGCAGATCACGCTGCGTGAACAGCTGCGCGAGGTTCAAGCCGTGCACGCCCTTGTTCTCGTTCATCAGGGTGATGGGATTGACCTTGCTCGCCGTCAGCACCTTCGTCGCCGCCTTCCACAGACTGCGTTTCTGTCCTTCGACCAGACTCGAGAAGCCGTAGCACATGATGCGTCCCAGCGGCTCGAGCATGGCGAGCCCCTTCTGAAACGACGTGGGGCCGAGCGGATCGAGGATCAGGTGATAGCCGGCGCCGCGGAGCGCTGAGCGCGAGGCCTGGGCCCAGTCTTCGGTGCGGTAGTTGAACGCCTTCACGACGCCGA
The DNA here is from genome assembly GCA_027625315.1 of Planctomycetota bacterium. Taxonomy (GTDB): domain Bacteria; phylum Planctomycetota; class PLA2; order PLA2; family JAEUHO01; genus JAHEIK01. The sequence goes on along the minus strand of JAQBWE010000110.1, from coordinate 662 downwards.
GCGCCTCGAGTCGGCGGCACTTCTCATCGCTCCCCGCGGTTGCGTACATCTCGAGCTCGCGACCGCGGGCGAGATCCAACGCCGCCAGCCCGACACCTCCCGCCCCGCCGTGTACAAGCACACGCTCGCCCGGCTTGGCGGCGCCGCAGTGCAGGAGCGCGAGATAGGCCGTGAGGTAGTTCACCGGCACGGCCGCGGCTGTCGTGAAGTCGACGCTCTCAGGGATCGGCACGACCCAGTGCTGCGGCGCCCGGATCGCGTCGGCGTAGCCCCAGAACCGGGTGGTGGCCATCACGCGGGTGCCGGGTGCGAGCGTTGGCTCGACCTGGGCTCCGGCCTCCTCCACCACACCCGCCACCTCGTAGCCCGGCGCGTAGGGCAGCGGCGGGGCGTCGGGGTACAGCCCGATCCGACCCATCAGGTCGGCGAAGTTCACCCCGGCGGCCTCGACGCGGATGCGGACATCCTTCGGTGCAAGCCGCCGATCCTCGACCTCGCGCTCTTCAAACACCGACGGCGGGCCATTCTTGGGAATCACGATCGCGCGCATGGGGAGCAGCCTACCGCGCAGCGTTCACGAAGCGCGCGAGGTTCGGGGTATGCGTTCAGGTGTCCTGTCGAGCACGTACGGCTTCGTGGCTGCGGGCCCTGGACTTGCCGTC